>CAZJNP010000219.1:0-5276 GCA_964547355.1 uncultured Calditrichaceae bacterium | reverse complement strand
CAACACGGTGCTGTACAAATATGGCTTGCAAAAGAACTGGCAACCGGCCGTCGGACTGTGGCTGGATTCCAGACGACGCCTGCTGGGGGCAACGTTTCAAATCAGGTTCAGAGGGTGATATGCGCAAATTTATTTTATATCTGGCGGTATTCTTACTAACGGCAATCAACGGTTTCGGGCAGGTTCTCCCGAAGGCCGATTTCGCCTATTTGAAGCGCGTGTTTTATCAACCGCAAAGCTGGCAAACGCTGGAATTCGAAAAAAATGTCTACCGTTATCTTGAGCACCGACCATGCGTGCAAAAAAGCGATAGCCTGCGTTTTTTCCTGGGCTATTATTTTTACAAACAGAAAAAACTCCCGGCGGCAAATTATTATTTTTCGTATGTCGTCTTTACTTCCCGGAACAACCGCTTAATAGCGCGGGCAAAGCAATTTTTGAGGGAAATGCCTGCACCGCTTTTTGCGGACAGCAGCAACCGGAAAAATTTCTCCACCTGCGAACAGGCTTTATTCGCCTGGCTGCAATGGACGCATCAAAAGCTGAACGCTAAATTCAAACCGCTTTTTTTATGGGACGCCCGGATATTCCTGCGCCATTTCCCGGACAGCCAGAAGGCGCCTGTGGTAAGTGGTTTTATCTTGCCTCCGGGTAGTAAAAAATCAGCGCATTAAATAATTTCTTACGAAATATCCTACCAAAAAGCAGAATAAATTCTCTAATTTGCATCTTAGTATGTGCGACAGTAAATTTTCTGCGCTTAACAAAAAGATATAAAGGAGTTTCTTTTGCCGGAAAAAATATTGGTCACCAGCGCACTGCCTTACGCCAACGGACCGATTCATCTCGGGCATCTGGCCGGCGCCTATTTGCCTGCCGATATTTTTGTACGCTACCATAGGCTCAAGGGAAATGACGTAATCTACATTTGCGGTTCCGACGAGCACGGCGTGCCCATCATGCTGCGGGCGCGTAAAGAGGGCGTTTCTCCGCAGAAAATTGTGGATCGTTATCATGAATTGAACAAAAAGAGCTTTGCCGATTTCGGTATGAGTTTCGATTACTACGGCCGCACCTCGTCGCCCGTGCACCATCAGACCAGTCAGGATTTTTTCCGCAAACTGGCCGAAAAAGACGTGTTTATTCTTAAAAGAGAAGAACAACTCTACGATCCCGAAGCCGGCATTTTTTTAGCAGACCGCTTTGTCATCGGTACCTGCCCGGTGTGCGGTTATGAAGACGCCTACGGCGACCAATGTGAAAAATGCGGCTCTTCGCTCAGCCCGAAAGAATTAAAAAATCCCCGCAGCGCGGTGACCAACGCCCGTCCGGTGTTTAAAGAGACCACGCACTGGTATTTGCCCCTGGCCCAATTCCAGAAACAACTGGAAGAGTGGATCGCCACGCACCCGGAATGGAAATCCAATGTGGTAGGCCAGATTCACAGCTGGTTTAACGACGGTCTGAGCGATCGGGCGGTGACCCGCGACCTGCCCTGGGGCGTGGAAGTGCCGCAGGACGTGGCGGAAAAATATCAGGTGGATGCGCGCGGCAAGGTGCTTTACGTGTGGTTCGATGCGCCAATCGGCTACATTTCCGCCACCAAAGAGTGGGCCGAACAGCAGGGCGATCCGGAACGGTGGAAAGAATACTGGCAGCGGCAGGATACCCGGCTGGTGCATTTTATCGGCAAAGACAATATCGTTTTTCATTGCATTATTTTTCCGGCCATGCTTATGGCACACGGCGATTTTGTTCTGCCGGACAACGTACCGGCCAATGAATTTTTGAATCTGGAAGGCAACAAGTTGTCCACCAGCCGGAATTATGCCGTGTGGTTGGACGATTATCTGAAAAAATTCGAACCCGATTCCCTGCGCTACGTTCTGGCCAGCAATTTGCCGGAAGCCCGCGACACAGATTTTTCCTGGAAGGATTTCCAGGCCCGGCATAACAACGAACTGGCGGATATCCTGGGCAATTTTGTCAACCGTACCATGACGTTTGCCCACAAGTATTTTGACGGCAAAACGCCGCCGCTCGGCAAGCTGAGCCCGCTGGATGAGGAATTACAGCAAAAACTGGCCGCCGCGCCGAAAAAATTGGGGAAATACATCGACCGTTTTCAGTTTAAAAATTATGTGCGGGAATTCATGGACATGGCCCGGTTTGCCAATAAATATTTTAATGACAAAGAACCCTGGAAAACCCGTAAAAGCGATCCGGAATCCTGCGCTACCACCATCAATCTCTGCCTGCAGACTGCGGCCAGGCTTTCCGTTTGGGGCGAACCACTCATCCCATTCACCGCACGAAAAATATGGCAAATGCTGAATTTGACCGAACCCTTTCAATGGGACGCCGAGTCGGCACATCTGCCGGATGGTCACGCGCTGAATGAAACCCGGATTTTATTTCAAAAAATCGAAGATGAAACCATTCAGACTGAGATCGATCGTTTGCAAAAAGCACTTGCGGAAAACGAACAGACAGCGGTTCCGGAAAACGAGCTGATCGACATCGAGACCTTTGCCAAAATAGATCTCCGGGTGGCCGAAGTTTTGTCAGCAGAGCGCATTAAAAAATCGGATAAGCTCCTTAAATTGCAAATCCGATTGGGCGACGAACAAAGACAGCTGGTGGCCGGCGTGGCCAAACATTACCGGCCGGAAGATTTAATCGGTAAAAAAATTATTGTAGTGGCCAATTTAAAACCTGCGGTTTTGCGTGGCCACAAATCCGAAGCCATGCTTTTGGCGGCTTCGGACGATGACCGTTTGAGTTTACTTACCGTTATGGAAGACGTACCTTCAGGAAGTAAAATCAGTTAACAATACCCGGCAGGACAACCCGGAACAACGCCTGCCTGTCAAATGATTCATCGTTTAATCCAGGGATGGTAAAGGTTTATTTGCGAAGAGGACAGAATGTTTGTAGATACGCATACGCACCTTCAATTTGAAACGTTTAATGAAGACCGCGAATTGGTCATTCAACGCGCCATTGAAAATAATGTGGGCGCCATGATCACCATTGGAACGGATTTAAGCAGTTCCAGGCAGGCCGTAGAGCTGGCCGAAAAATACGCAGCGGTTTACGCAGCCGTGGGAATCCACCCCACTGATTGCGAACAGGCGGACGATCATGATTTTGAGCAAATTCGCGAACTGGCCGGACACGAAAAGGTGGTCGCTATCGGCGAAGTGGGATTGGATTATTACCACATGCGCGCCTCCAAAGAGAAGCAGATCAATTCGTTTGTCTATCAGATACAGATGGCACGCGAACTGGAACTGCCGCTGATCATTCATAACCGCGATTCCCATCAGGATTTGTACGACGTGTTAAAGGAGCAAAACATCCCCCAACAGGGGGCGGTGCTGCACTCCTTTTCCGGGGATATGGATTTTCTTGAAAAAATTCTTGAGCTGAATCTGCTGATTTCCTTTACCGGAAACATCACCTTTAAAAACAGTAAATCCGACGACCTGGTAAAAAACACGCCCCTGGAATGTTTGCTTTTGGAAACGGACAGTCCATTCCTGACACCGGCGCCCTTTCGGGGCAAGCGCAACGAACCTGCTTTTGTGGTGCACACAGCCCAGAAAATCGCCGATTTAAAAGGGGTTTCGCTTAAAGAGGTGGAAACCGTCACCACCGACAATGCTGTTCATTTTTTCCGCTTAGATATTTAAACATGTCGTTTTCCCGCAAACCGCTTAAAAGATTCGGTCAGAATTTTCTGACCAACGTGTATATTCAAAAAAAGATTGTTTCCGCTCTGGAGATTGCTCCCGGAGACACGGTAATTGAAATTGGCCCCGGGCAGGGGGCATTGACCGAACATATCGTGGCCGCCGGGCCGGCCTCGTTTTACGCTGTGGAAATCGACCCGCGATGGTGCCGCGCTTTGCAGGAACGTTTTGGAGAAAAAGTGACGGTGCTGCAACAAGATGTGCTGGAAGCGGATTTGAGTACATACGGAGAGGGGTTAAAAATCATCGGGAATATTCCCTACAACATTACCAGCCCCATCCTTTTCAAGTTAATCGATGCATACCGCCGCCTCAGCCGGGCGGTCCTGATGACCCAGAAAGAAGTGGCCCTGCGTCTGGCGGCCAGTCCCGGGAATAAGGATTACGGTATTTTATCGGTAATCACGCAAACCTTTGCCCTGACCCGGTACCTGTTTGAAGTGAAACGGGGCAATTTTTTCCCCCGTCCGGAAGTGGATTCCGCGGTGGTCCAACTGGACTTTTATGCCGAAGTGGAGGGGCTGGAAGATGAACGGCTCTTCAGGAGCGTGGTCAGGCATTGTTTTAATTATCGCCGCAAGATGCTGCGCAATAGTTTAAGTAGAATTTTTGATAAAAGAATTGTATATTCTCTGAAGTCTGTAAATATTGATCTGAGACCGGAGCAGCTTTCGGTTCAGGATTTTAAACACCTCACCAGCGAACTATGCCGTTTAACAACAAAACCATTTAACAGGGAAGGCGCATGATTCAACTCAATATCGAAGAAATAATGCCGGATATCGAACATTTAATTGAGGATCGCAACTCTGGCGCCCTGTTAAACATCCTGATGGACCTGCATCCTGCCGATATTGAAGAAATTCTCAACCGCCTCAAAAAAGACGAACGTAAATATCTTTTCGATATCCTTCCCACCGATTTGGCCAGCGAAGTGCTCTCCGAGCTGGATGCGCCGGTGGCGGATCAGATTCTGGAAGATAAAACCGAAGACGAAATCTCTTCCCTTGTGGATCAGATGGATTCGGACGACGCCGCCGACGTGATCTCCGAGCTGCCGGAAGAGAAAGCCGCCCGCGTTCTGGACAAGATGACCGAGGAAGAGGCTGAAGATGTAAAGCAGCTTTTGCATCACGAAGAAGACACCGCCGGCGGTATTATGGCGGTGGAATTTCTGGCCATGCCGGAGAACGCGACCGTCAATCAGACGATTGAGAAAATACGCGAAATCCGCGATGAAATCGACGAGCTGTACAACGTCTGGGTGGTGGATGAACAGGGGCATCTGATCGGCAGCGTGTCGCTGACGGATCTGGTTCTGGCCAGAGGCAATACCCGCTTAAAACAGATTATGGACGAAGACCTGCATTTTGTACGCGTGGACATGGATCAGGAAGAAGTGGCCAACTATTTCCGTAAGTACGACCTGGTCAGCGTTCCGGTTGTGGACGAACAGATGAAACTGGTCGGTCGCATTACAGTGGACGACATTGTGGACGTTATGGAAGAAGAGGGGTCGGA
>CAZJNP010000218.1:0-5289 GCA_964547355.1 uncultured Calditrichaceae bacterium | reverse complement strand
GTTCTCGGTTGTATATTGCAGCTTCGATTTTATAGGAAAATCAACAGTTCAAGCGAATAAACGAGAGGTGAAACGATGTCTTTATATCCTAAACGAACGGCTATACTGGTGGGTGGCGGACCTGCGCCCGGCATCAACAGTGTGATCGGTGCCGCTACGATACGAGCCATTCTTTCTGGTGCGGAAGTGATCGGTATTCAGGATGGTTTTAAATGGATCATGCGCGGAGATATTTCACATGTAATTCCTTTAACGATTGAATCGGTTAGCCGCATCCATTTCCGGGGTGGTTCACATATCGGAATTTCAAGGGATAACCCCACTAAAGATAAAAAACTGTTGGAGAATACCGTTTCTTCTCTTTTACGGTTAAATGTGGATCAATTGATTACCATCGGCGGAGACGATACAGCCTATTCCGCTTTCCGGGTGGAAGAAGTTGCGGATGGAAGGATTCGGGTTGCTCATGTACCCAAGACCATCGACAATGATCTGGATTTACCCAGCGGAGTGTGCACGTTTGGATTTCAAACAGCCCGCCATCTGGGGGTGGAAATCGTCAAAAACATCATGACCGACGCTAAGACCACCTCGCGCTGGTATTTTGTAGTAACCATGGGACGCAAAGCCGGCCATCTGGCGCTGGGTATCGGTAAAGCCGCCGGAGCGACCTTAACGTTGATCCCTGAAGAATTTGGCAAGCATCACATAAAATTTAACCATCTGGTGGACATCATGGTGGGCGCCATTATTAAACGCCTAAGTTACGGACGGCAGGATGGTGTGGCTATTCTGGCCGAGGGATTAGTGGAAAAAATTGACCCTGATGATTTTAAACAGATCATCAATGTGGAACGCGATGCGCATGATAATATCCGCTTGGCAGAGATTAGCTTTGGTGAGATATTGAAAAAACGCGTTCAGGACCGGTTAAAAGAATTCAAGATTAAAACCACGATTATTGCGAAAAACATTGGGTACGAATTACGCTGCGCAGATCCCATTCCTTTTGACATGGAGTACTGCCGGGACCTGGGTTTTATGGCAGCGAAGTTTTTATTTGACGGTGGATCGGGTTCACTTATCTCCATCCAGAATGGAAAATTTGTCCCGATTTCTCTGAAAAAGATTATTGATCCTAAAACCAAGCGCATGAAGATCCGGATGGTGGACATAGCTTCCGAAACATATCATGTGGCTTACCGTTATATGATTCGCCTAAAACCCGAGGACTTTAGAGACGCCCATGAGCTGGCAAAATATGCGGCCACGGCCGGGGTTTCTTTGGATGAATTCCGCAAACAGTTTGAATATATTGTTCAACTAGCGGAAAAATCGGATTTAAGCGGGGATGATGGTGTGGCCATGCAAAAGAGCCTGAGTCATATTCATTCCAAGGGATCACGCTAATCTTGTTGTAAGAGGCATAAAAAAGGGGCTGCTTTCAGCCCCTTTTTTTTATTTACCAAGGAAAAAACCAAGAGATTGGGTGGTGAATTTAATTACCGGGCTCCAATATAACCCCATCACCAGTGTAGGGATAAGCAAAACCCAGGTGAGCACATTATAGTAGAGTCCGATACGGATCGGCTGGGCATCTTCGTCCTCCTGATCCAGAAACATCACTTTAACGACGTAGATGTAGTAATAAAGCGAAATTACGCTGTTTAAAACGCCCAGTACCGCCAGCAGGTACCACTGCTGTTTGATGACCGCCGCAAAAAGATAGACCTTTCCGATAAATCCCGCCATGGGGGGAACACCTGTCAGCGAGAACATAAATACGCCCATAGCTACGGCAGCAAACGGCGCCCGATATCCCAGTCCTTTATAAGCGGAAATCTCTTCGCTGCCCAAGGATGGGGTCATCATTTCCACAATCCAGAAAGCGCCAAAGTTCATGAACAAGTAAACAATCATATAAAACATGACCGCAGTAATGCCTTCTTCGTTAAAGACCACCAGAGCCATTAACATGTAACCCACATGGGCAATAGCAGAATAACCCAGCATACGTTTAATGTTTTTCTGCTTTAAGGCGGAAACGTTACCCAGCGTCATGGTAAGCACCGAAAGGACCGCTAAAAGCAAGGGAGCCTGGATTTCGATATTCTGAGCGAACTCCGTGGCTACACCGTTGTAAGGATGCGCCACAATAGTGATTAAAAACCGGATAAACAGGGCAATACCTGCCGCCTTGGGACCGACCGAGAAAAATGCGGTGATCGGTGTCGGAGCCCCTTCGTAAACATCCGGTACCCAGAAATGAAAAGGTACTATGGCGATCTTGTAACCCAAGCCGGTAAGAACCATGATAAAAGCAACAAATAGAGGCAGGGGCTGCGGTTGAAGCTGCATCAAAGCTTCCTGTATGGCATACAGATTGGTGTGGCCGGTGATGCCGTAAATATAAGAAAAACCGAAAGCCATCACCCCGGTGCTTGTCGCGCCGTACAGGACGTATTTTAGCGAGGCTTCGTTGGATTTAATATTCTTCTTGTTGTATCCCGCTAATACGTAAGAAATTATGCCCACCATCTCCATGGACAGGATGATCATCAGCATATCGTTCACTTCTACCATTAAAAACATACCCAGGGTGACGATCAATAGCAGCACGTAATATTCGGCCTGATCGCGGTAAGTGGGCAAAGAAATAAAGACAATGATCAGTGTGGATAAACACGTTACGATCTTAAAAAAGATGGCAAACGAGTCCAGAACAATCATTCCTTCAAAAAGAGATGTAAAAGCATACCCGTACTGCTGGTAGATAAGGAAAAATGTGACCACCAGCGCGGCAGCGGTCAGGTAGGCCGTGACCACTTTTTTATCTTTCTTTAGCAGCAAGTCAACGACAATAATGATCAGAATGGCTGCCGTGAGGAAGAGTTCCGGAACGAAATATTGTAAACTATTTAGGTTATTCATGAATCGACTTCCCATTTCCTTTGCGTTCTACGGAATTAACGAAATTAAATGATTCAAAGAGTACTTAATCATATTTAAAATCGGCAACGGATAAATACCCAAAACAATGGTCAAAATACCCAGCGGAACCAGTGTAAATAATTCTCTTCCGTTAATGTCCGGAATGTTTTCGTATTTGGGATTCAATTTGCCCAGAAAGACGCGCTGTATCGTCCATAAAACATAGCCTGCGGTAATAATAATACCAAAGGCCGCCATAATGGTCAGTACGCGATAGACGGAAAAGGCGCCAATAAACACCATGGCTTCTGCGATAAAACCGGTCATACCTGGCAAACCCAGAGCCGCAAAAAAGGCCAAACTCGCCACGCCGGTGTAAACAGGCATGCTCACACCCAAACCGCCAAAGCCATCAATTTCACGATGGTGGGCGCGATCGTAAATCACACCCACAACAAGGAAGAGCATAGCGGTGATAATACCGTGGCTGAACATCTGAAAGAAAGCACCGCTAATGCCGGCCGGTGTGAAAACAGCCATGCCCAGAAGCACAAAACCCATATGGGAAACACTGGAATAAGCCACCAGTTTTTTCAGGTCTTTTTGTGCCATGGCCACAAACGCGCCGTAAAGGATGTTAATTACACCCAGAATTGCCAGCGCATAGGCCGTGTATTTGGCAATATCGGGAAAGATCGGGTAGCTGATGCGCATCAAACCGTATGTTCCCATTTTCAACAGGATGCCGGCAAGGATGACGCTGATGGCCGTAGGCGCTTCCACGTGCGCATCCGGCAACCATGTGTGGAACGGAAAAATCGGTACTTTGATGGCGAATCCGATAAACAGCGCGATGTAGAGCCAGAAGCGAACGTCGAATAATTGCAACCACGGGTTGTGATTACTCTGATTCATCATGTGCAGCATGTTGAAGGTGTGGCCACCGGTTACGGGGTCCTGTACGTTAAAATAAAGCGCCAACATAACGATCAGCATCAGCACAGAACCGAGCAGGGTGTACAAAAAGAATTTAATAGCGGCATACTCACGCCGTGGTCCACCCCAGATACCGATCAAAAAGTACATGGGCAGCAACATCACTTCCCAGAAAACATAGAAAAGGAAGAAATCCAACGCCGCAAATACGCCCAGCATGGAAGTATCCAGAAGCAGAAAGAGAGCGAAATAACCTTTCTGAGCCCGCGGAATATTCCAGGAGGCAATCACCGATATGAAGCCCAGCAACGTGGTCAGCCAGAACATCGGAAAGCTCAGCCCGTCCAATCCCACAAAGTACTCGATGTTAAAGGCGGGAATCCATGAAAAATGATCCACAAACTGGAACTGACTTTCGGTATCGATGCCGACCATTCCATAGTGAAATTGCGACCACATATAGGATGCAATCACAAAGGGGACAAAGGTGAAAACGACAGAAGTAATTTTAATAGCAGATAAATTCTTCTTTGGAATGAAGAGAATTATGAGCGCACCGAGAACCGGAAAGAAGGTGCTAACAGTAATCAATCCCATGATTGTATCTCCCAAATTAATATGCGTTGGAAATTAAATCATTGACACAATAATAATTAATACCGTGCCCAAAAGGGCGCCTAAAATGTAATTCTGAATTTGACCGGTCTGGATTTTGCGCACGCCGCTGCCAAAATCCTGGATCACGTCGGCTACGGCGTTCACCAGACCGTCGATAATGTATTTATCAAATAGCCCGTCGAATGCGGAAAAGTTTCTCATCACCCAGGCTGAAGCGTTTACAATGCCGTCGATGATGTGCAGATCAAACCAGGCCAGCATCTGATTCCAAAGCAATAGTCCTTTGATCAACGTGGCGTTGTAAATTTCATCAAAATAATATTTATTGAACGACAGCAGATATAAGGGCTTGATCTTTTCCGTGAGCTGTTCCACATTCACCTTTTTCCAGAAATAGAGAGCGAAAGCAATCAGAATACCGCTGCCGGCTAACAGGATGGAAATAAAAATCCCGTAAACATGAGCGGCATGAACCGCATGTTCGCTGATTTCTGCCACGGCGTGTCCTAACTGTGTGGCTACGGCGGAAATGGGTTTTACAACCAGATGGTGGAACCAGCCGCCTTCTGCACCCATGAAATTCAAAGAGGGCAGAGTATAAACCAGGTATATGCTCATAGCTGCCAGAATCATCAGCGGTACGGTCATCACTTTGGGACTTTCGTGGATATGCTGATACAGCTTTTCATTCTGTGGTTTGCCGTAAAATGTTTTGATGATCAAGCGGAACATGTAAAAAGCAGTAATAAAAGCTGCCGTAAAACCGAAAATCGGCAGTAAATAATGGATCGGAGTGGACTGGCT
>CAZJNP010000217.1:0-5295 GCA_964547355.1 uncultured Calditrichaceae bacterium | reverse complement strand
GGAATATTCCGTTCAAATCAATAAAAAGTCATTGGAAAGCATCTAATGTATCACTGGGTAAACGTATTTAAAGGTTACGGCCTGTTGGGGGCTGTAACCTTATTTCTTTTTTTGACGGCCTGTCAGAAAAAAAACCAGCTTCCGGAAGACATGGTCGCGCAGGTGAACGACAACTATTTAACGGAAGTTCAACTGGATTACCGCGTCCCTGAAGGCCTTTCCAAGGATGTACGCTTAGCACTAAAAAAGCAGGTCATCACCCGATGGGTGGAATCGGAAGCGCTGTATCAGGCCGCTCAATCAGAGGGATTGATCCTCTCGGAGCGGGAAAAGTTTTTTGTGGATGAATATCGCAAAGGATTACTGGTTCAAAAGTATCTTGAACAGAAAGTGAATAAGGATTTTAAGGTTTCTCAGAAAGAAATTGACGATTATTATAAACAGCACAAAGACGAATTTATCCGCGACGAAGACGAAGTGCATGTGATTCACCTTTTCATGGAACAGAAAGACAAGGCCATTTTTTCCGAAATCCGGAAGAGTGATGATCTGCAGAAAATTGTTAAAGAGTACTATTTTGACGAAAAATCAACCGCCGAACGGCCCAATGGCGATCTGGGCTATATTCCGGTTTCGTCGCTGCTAACTGAGTTCCAGCGGGTGATTAAGCGTATGAAAACGGGCGCCATTTCCAGACCGATCAAAACAGCGGATGGTTACCATTTTTTCCAGTTGATCGACCGGCAGAAAAAAGGAAGCCTGCGTGAGTTGGAACTCGTCCGGGATGAGATTATTTTAAAACTAAAAAAAGAAAAATGGGAACAGGAAAAAGAGCGTGTTTTGAATGAGGCCAAGTCCAAAGCTCAAATTCAGACGTACCTGAGTAAAATCGAAGAGTAGTTTCAAGCATCGGAAGCGGTGCGCATAAATTCCTTAAACAGGTGGTTTTATGAAGAAGATTGTTTTAATTATTTTATTGGTATTCAATTTTTATCAGTTTGCCGCAGCTCAGCAGTTAATCGACGGTATTGCCGCCGTGGTGGGTAAGGAAATTATTCTTTTTTCCGAAATCCAACAGTTGGTGCAAAACTACATGGTGCAGAACCGGATTAACCCCAACCAGAACAGCGCTCTCATTGATCAATTAAGCAAGCAAATGCTGGATCGCATGATCGAGCAAAAGCTTTTACTGGCCAAAGCGGAAGAAGACACCATCACCGTGGACGATCAGACTTTGGATCAGCAATTGGATGCCCGTATTCAGTACATGGTGCAGCAGGTGGGTTCCGAGGAAAAATTGGAACAGATGTTCGGAAGTCCCATGAAAAAGATCAAAAGAGACACCCGCAAGTTGCTGAAAGAGCAGATGATGGTGGAACAGGTTAAAGCCAGAAAGCTCCGGGGACTCAAAGTTTCCCGCAGGGAAGTAGAGACCTTTTACAAGACATATAAAGACAGCCTGCCGGTGCAGGAAGAAACCGTGGATATCAGTCATATCCTCATTCAGGTCAAACCTTCCAAAGAGGCTCAGGAAAAAGCGTACGAAAAGGCAAAAATGATTCTGGAGAAAATTAAACAAGGGGCAGATTTTGCCGAATTGGCGCGTGAATATTCGGAAGACCCGGCTTCTGCGAAACGCGGTGGTGATCTGGGTATGACCAGCCGCGGCGATTTTGTTCCGGAATTTGAGAATACTGCCTTTAAATTGCGTGACGGTCAGGTCTCTGGAATTGTACAAACCCAATTCGGATACCATATTATCAAAATGATCGAAAGACGCGGCGAAAAAATCCATTGCCGCCATATTCTCATTCAGGTGATGCCCACTAAAGAGGACGAACTGAGAACGATCGAGACATTAAAGGAAATTCGTCAACGGGCATTAAACGGCGAAGATTTTGGCAAGCTGGCGCTGGAATACTCCGACGATGATAATGTAAGCAAAGATATGGGGCATTTGGGAGAATTCGAACTCGAAAAACTGGCCTTGCCGCAGTTTAAACAGGTCGTAGAGAATATGAAAGTCGGAGAGATTAGCATGCCGTTTAAAACCGACTACGGATATCATATCGTAAAACTGAATGCCCGCAAAGAAAGAAGAAAACTAACCCTGGAAAACGACTGGCAAAAAATTGAAGAATACGCCCTGAATCATAAAATGGAAATAGAATACCGCAAATGGATTGAAGAATTGAAAAAGAGTGTTCCCATAGAAATTCATCAATTATAATAACAGGCCGCAATGGAAGTTGTAGTCTTTGAACCGGATCAGGAGCAAGCGCAGCGTTATTTGCAACTGCTCTCCGCACAATTTAAAACCGAAAGAGTCGGTGAAATAAACCGGTTACTGCTTGCCATAAAAAACTCCCGGACACGCCTGTTTCTCATCAATTACGACATTCTTGACAAAAACAAAACGAACGATTTTGAATTAGAACGGCTGATTCGATCCTCGGACGCCTATTTTTTACTTCTGTCCCGGGTTCCGCCTGAAAAACAAAGTATATTGAGCAACCAACCGCAGGTGTTGTTCCTTCCCCGGGATATTCCTTTCGATCAACTGCTGCCTTTGCTGACGGCATTGACCGGCAAAATTTACCGGCAGGAACCTTCTTTGCCTTTAGCAGAAGATTTTTTAATTAAAAGCCCCCAAATGAAAAAAATACTTGCCAAGATCGAAATGGTAAAGGATAAAGACGTCCTGGTTTTTTTAACCGGTGAGACGGGAACCGGAAAAACTGCTCTGGCTCGCATCCTGCACGAAAAATCCAACCGAAGGAAAGCGCCTTTTGTGCATTTGAACTGCGCCGCCATTCCGGAGGGGCTCCTGGAGGCCGAACTTTTCGGTTACAAAAAAGGGGCTTTCACCGGCGCGGAAACCGACCGTATTGGTAAATTTAAAGCCGCCGGCAGTGGTACGATTTTTCTCGATGAAATCGGAGAGATTTCTCCACAGTTACAGGCCAAGCTGTTAAAGGTGCTGGACGAAAAGGAATATTACCCGGTTGGTGCGCCTGTGCCGGAAAAAGTTCAGGCGCGCATCATCGTTGCGACCAATAAAAACCTTGACCGGGAAGTGAAGGAAAAAAAGTTTAGGGAAGACCTCTATTTTCGCATCAACGGTGTGGAACTTCACATTCCCCCCTTAAGGGAACGTCAGGAAGAAATCGAACCTTTATTTGACTTTTTTATCCGTCAGGAAGCGAAAATAAATCATCAGGCAATCCCGGAAATTGCACCGGGCGTGTATGAGCTTTTAACATCCTACGCCTGGCCGGGTAATGTGCGCGAGTTGCAAAATCTTACCAAAACGCTCATGCTCATAAATCCTGAAAGAATTGATGTGGATTTGTTGCCGGAGGAATTTTTTGACACGCCCAAAGCCCAGCTCGTAAAACAAAATGAACAAATCCTTCCGCTGAGACAGATGAAAAAAGAATATGTCCGATACGTGTACCGTTTGAGCGGAAACCGAAAACTGAAAACCGCGGCTATGTTAAAAGTGGATATTAAAACATTACGACGCTTATTATCCGATTAAAATTACGTTAATCAGGCAAAATTGACCGCTGTCACAGTAACTTCCCATCAATTATCTTAAAAATTAGTTATATTAAATACGTTTTGTGGGATGACAAAAATAAGGAACATAAGGCATCCCGCGTAACGTTTGTTGCGGAAAGTTTTTCTTGCGCTTTTCATTATTTAAGGAACAGATATACAGCTTATGTTATCATGGCCAAAAAAATGGATTTTCCGGAGCGGGGACAAGGCTCTGTCTCAAAAATTAACCGCTCTGCCGGCAAAGTATTCCGCGCTTTTAGAAGAACGTATTTCCGCAGATGAATTCCGCAACGATTTGAAATCGTTACTAATGGAGCTGTTTTCTCCGTTAAAGAATGAAGTAAAAATTTTATCTTACAATCCCGATTCCGATGATGTGTGGCAAAATATTCTGAATGATGAGCAGGTGCGCATTCGACAGACCATTCCGCTGCGCTTCTTTTTGGAACATTCGGAACTGCCGCTGTTCGATATACCCTCGCCATTAAAAGAGAAAGTGGAAAAGGAGTTGCATAACGGGCGTTTAACCCGTCTGCAAGCTTTCTATCTCTCAAAAAACATGCACTATCTGATGATCGTTTACAAAGAATCACCTTTGCTTGCCGAGCGCACGGTTTTATGGAACAACACCCTGCATGGTTTACATTTGCTGTCGGCACAGTCGGACGACCAGGGGGTGTTACATTCGAAAATACGGCAGTTGGAGGAAAAGCTGGCCGAAACGAAACAACGCCTGCAGGAAAGCGAACGTTCGTTGCGAAAACATGTTTACGAGCTTAACAACCTGCTCGAAATAAGCAATGATCTTTATTCCACCCTTGACTTTGAGCGCTTAATCAATGCTGCGCTGTTGGTGGTGATCGGACAGGTGGGATGCCTGCGCAGTTTTGCCCTGTTGGGCGAACCCCTTAGCGAAGGCTACTACAAAATATACCAGAAAGGATTTGGCAAAGATAAACCAGATATTACGTTGGAGCTCGATCATCCCATAATCGAATTATTTACTCGAAATCCCCAACCAGTATTTGTAAAAGAAATTTCGGAACATGCGGGCTGCCATAATTTTGTGCAATCTCTGGAGTTGGCCGGTATTGAATTGATTGCGCCGATTTTTTATGAAAATCGTTTCCATGGTTTGATTGGTTGCGGGATGAAACTCGATGATACGGGATTTGATGCCTCGGATTTGAGGATGTTTCATATTTTGCAGAATATGTTTTCCATATCCATAAGCAATGCGGATATGTATGAGCGGGTGAAAAAAATGTCTCTTACCGATGGGATGACCAGCTTGAACAACTACCGGTATTTTGAAAATCGTCTGCGTGAGGAAATACAGCGCTCCCGTCGTAACAAGACCAGCGTTTCATTGATTATGCTGGATATTGATCATTTTAAAAACTACAATGATACGCTCGGACACCAGGCCGGAGACGAAGCGTTGAGAAAAATCGGGAAATTGTTAAGGGAAACCATTCGGGAAGTGGATGTGGCCAACCGATACGGCGGAGAGGAGTTTTGCGTTATTTTACCGGGGATGGAAAAACAGTCCATTCCAATATTAGCCGAACGTATTCGCGTGGCGGTGGAAAAGGCCCATTTTTTTAAGGAAGAAATTCAACCTCAGGGTAAAATCACCGTCAGCCTGGGCGGAGCAAGTTTCCCGGAAGACGCCAGTAATTTTGACGAATTGGTGGCCGCGGCTGATCAGGCGTTGTATAAATCCAAAAC
>CAZJNP010000216.1:0-5303 GCA_964547355.1 uncultured Calditrichaceae bacterium | reverse complement strand
CACCATTACCCATCCCGGTTATTTCCCCAACCTGTTTTTTGAACATCTACAGGGTATCACCGTGGCCTTTTTGATCGTTTTTCTTCTGCTCAGTATTTACAAAATCGCCAACGGCTACGCAAAGAGGCACCGGCTATGAAACAGTGGCAATTTTCAATTCAGGTAAGCGACGACCAGCGACCGATCGTCTCTGTGGAGCGCCTGGTCATTCAAACCGGAAAAATCAACTTCCTGTTCGGGGAATCGGGTATCGGCAAAACGCTGCTTTCCAAAACGCTGTTTGGGATCGCCGCTTCCACCGGACTGGATATCCGCATTAACAACCTCCCGTATGAGCGGTATGTGCATTCATCTCTGGTAAAAGAATTCCGCAAAAAAGGATTTTTTGTTTTTCAGGAACCGTCCACCCATTTAAACCCGCAGATGCGTATTATCGACCAGCTAAACGAAGGTGATTTGGCGGCGGAAAACGATCAGCAGGCAATTTTGTCCGGCCTGTGGCGCCCTTTGTCCATGGAACAAATACGGCCCATCCTGAATGCTTTTCCCAGACCCTATCGTCCCAGCGGCGGCGAAAAGCAACGCATTCTGCTGGCCATGGCGTTAAAAAAGCTGCACCTGTTTCCGCCCGGGCCGGAATCGCTCTACGTTTTCGACGAACCGACCGGCAGCCTGGACGACGCCCACCGCAACCGTTTTTTAGAGATGCTGCTGGCCGAATACGAGCGCAGGCCGTTTACCATCCTGTTCATCACCCATGATTACTCCATCATCTCGCAAATGTATGACCGGTTTGAGCATCTGATTCCAAGCACCGTGTTCCGGGAATTGCGGCGCTTGAATGTCAGTCAGGTTGCCATGCGGAATTTCGCGCCAGACAACTATTTAAAATGGCTGAACAAACTCCAACCCTTAAAAAAACCTCGAAACAAACAACAGCCGGTAGTATACTTCGACCGCGATTTCCGGGTTTTTAACCGTCGTTTGGAATTGTTTAAAAATGACCGCCCGGCGGATTTGCAAATCTTTCCCGGAGAAATGGCCTATCTGAAGGCGCCCAGCGGACAGGGCAAAACCACTCTGGCCAAAAGCCTGATGGGATTCATCAAACCGGATCGCATGAAGGCCGAATTGTGCGGCCATCCTCTTACCGAAAAGACGACAATAAAATACCGGTCGAAACACATCTGGGGCAAACAGGCCGGCCTGGTCTTTCAGCATGCGGACGAAGCGCTGAATGCAAAAAGTACGGTCTTTCAGTCCTTTTTGGGATTGCCCCTGCGAAAAAACCTGTCGCGTGAAACACTTTTATCCGCTTTACAGGAAATTTTTGATTTTGAACTGCGTCCCGAGTTTTTGGATCAGAAAGTGGCGCATCTGAGTGGCGGTCAAAAGCAACGTTTGAACATCATGCGCACGTTAATTCTCGATCTGGAACTTATCATTTTAGACGAACCCTTAAACGGATTGGATTTAACGGCCATTAAAAAAGTTTTGACGCTTATTAACAAACGGCTGCGCAACGGCACGGCCTTTTTAGTCATCGCTCATAATGAAGAAATCTTCAGCCGGATTATTCCGCCGGAGTTGACGTATTATCTGGGCGAATCTTCTTCCTGAACCATCCTGTAGTCCATTGAAACTTTAGGAAAATTCTTAAACGCAATACGAACATAAGATCCCAATCGATTTTAGCCTTGCAGTTCCCTTGCCGTCCTTACCTTTTTTAACGCAGAGCTTGCGGAGAAAAAGCGAAGAATTCCGGAAACACGGCCGGATAATTTATTTTTTGACTCCGCTCGGAAAAATTTGGAAATTCCAGTGCGGTTATTGAATACAATGGAACGGAAAATGAGAGGACATGCTATGCCTGAGAACGAAAAAAAGACTACCAACTTTATCAAAGCCATCATAGACGAACACTTAAAAACCGGGCGCTTTGGCAATCGGGTGCACACCCGCTTCCCGCCGGAGCCGAATGGCTATTTACATATCGGTCACGCCAAATCCATTTGTCTGAATTTTGGACTTGCGGAAGAATACGGCGGCAAATGCAACCTGCGGTTCGACGATACCAATCCGGTTAAGGAAGAGCAGGAATATATCGATTCCATCATCGAAGACGTGCGCTGGCTGGGATTCGACTGGGAAGACCGCTTATTTTACGCCTCGGACTATTTTGAAAAGATGTACGAATACGCCATACAGCTGATTAAAAAAGGCAAGGCCTATGTGGACGATCTTTCCGCCGAAGAAATCCGCGAGTACCGCGGCACGCTCACCAAACCCGGAAAAGAAAGTCCTTACCGCAATCGCTCGGTGGAAGAAAACCTGGATTTATTCGAGCGCATGCGCAACGGAGAATTCCCGGACGGAGCGAAAGTACTGCGCGCCAAGATCGATATGAAATCGCCCAACTTGAACATGCGTGATCCGGTCATGTATCGCATTCTGCACGCCACCCATCCCCGCACCGGCGATAAGTGGTGCATCTATCCCATGTACGACTGGGCGCACGGTCTGGAGGATTCCATCGAAGGCATCACCCATTCCATCTGCACGCTGGAGTTCGAGGATCACCGCCCACTGTACGACTGGTTTCTGGATGAGCTGGGCATATACCATCCCCAGCAGATCGAGTTTGCCCGGCTGAATCTCACCTACACCGTGATGAGCAAGCGTAAGCTGCTACGGCTGGTGCAGGAAGGCTATGTGGACGGGTGGGACGATCCGCGCATGCCCACCATTTCCGGTTTGCGCCGGCGCGGATTTACGCCGGAAGCCATCCGCGATTTTTCCGACCGCATCGGTGTGGCCAAGAGTAACAGCACCGTGGATTACGCCCTGCTGGAACATGTGCTGCGGGAAGATTTGAACAAGCGCGCCCTGCGGGTCATGGCCGTGCTCAATCCCTTAAAAGTGGTGATTACCAATTATCCTGAAGGACAGATAGAATGGCTGGAAGCGGTAAACAACCCGGAAGACGAAAGGGCCGGCACGCGCCAGATTCCTTTTTCACGGGAAATTTACATCGAGCGGGACGACTTCCGTGAGGATGCGCCCCGTAAATGGTTCCGCCTGGCCCCGGGCAAAGAAGTGCGCCTTAAACACGCCTATTACATTACCTGCCAGGAAGTGATTAAAAACGACCAGGGCGAAGTGGTCGAGCTGCGCTGTACGTACGATCCCAAGTCGCGCGGCGGCTGGACCGACGACGGCCGCAAGGTCAAAGGCACCCTGCACTGGGTTTCCGCCGCTCATGCCGTTAAAGCGGAAGTTCGTTTATACGAGCACCTGTTTACAAAGGAAAATCCGGAAGAGGTGGAAGAAGGACAGGATTTTACGGTAAACATCAATCCCGATTCCTTAAAGGTGTTAACAGACTGTCTGATTGAGCCGGGATTAAAGGAAGCCAGAAAAGGGGTGCCCTACCAGTTCTTGCGGCAGGGATATTTTTGCGTGGATAGTAAGGATTCCACTCCGGAACGTCTGGTATTTAACCGTACCGTTACGTTACGCGATTCCTGGGCGAGGATTGAAAAGAAGCTGACACAATAAATCTTGAAAAGCTTCGTAAATATTTTTCTCTGTTGTGTTGAATATCCAACACGGAATGACCAGACCCGAAGTATCCTTGGATATTGGATATTCCGTGTTGATTATTGCTTATTGAAATCTCCGGTTTTCAACGGACATCGGAGGGAACAGGAATAATTTCTTTTCGTAGCCGTGGATGTCTATCTATGAAACAAATCGCGGCCCACATCTCCCTTTAGCTAAAAGCGGATATTAGAGGAGCATATAAAAGTCCACTCTAATAACCGCTTCCTTCGCTAAGAAAGTACAAACGCCATAAGGCGCTACGCCTTCATCTCCCATTCCGTCCCCTGGGGCGTATCCTTTATGGTAATACCGATCTGCGCCAGACGGTCGCGGATTTCGTCCGCCAGAGCGAAATTCTTTTCCTTACGCAGCTTATTGCGAATATCCAGAATCAATTCCACAACGGCGTCCACATTGCCGCCGCCCTTGCCGGTCAATTCCTGATAATCTCCGGGCAACAATCCCAGTACGGTTCCGGCGGTCTCTTCCGTAACTTTTATGGCGTTGCGCAGGGTCTCTTCGGTCACGTCCTGCCCTTCCAGCCAGACGTTCACCCGGTGCATAAATTCAAATAAAGCGGCGATGGCCCGGGGGGTGTTAAAATCATCGTTCATCTCATCCCTGAATTTCGCTCGGAAGGTGGCGATTTCCTGTTCGAACGCTTCGTCCTTCCCTGCTCGGATCGGTTTGGCTTTTAGCAGGCGCAGGAAGCTCTGATGTAGTTTTTCCAGCCCCTTTTGCGCCGCTTCCAGCGCGGCGTCGCTGAAATCCAGCGGTGAACGGTAGTGGCTGCTGAGCACAAAAAACCGGATGGCCAGCGGCGCGTACTTTTTAACCGCTTCTTTGATCGTAATAAAATTGCCCAGCGATTTACCCATTTTCTGGCCGTTTACCGTGACCATATTGTTGTGCAGCCAGTAGCGGGCAAAGGCTTGATTATGTGCGGCCTCGCTCTGGGCGATTTCGCACTCATGGTGCGGGAAAACATTCTCCAGCCCGCCGCCGTGAATGTCAAACGGCTGACCAAGATACTTGGTGGACATGACCGAGCACTCGATATGCCAGCCCGGATATCCCCGACCCCACGGGCTACGCCACTGCATGATATGCTGGGGTTCCGCTCTCTTCCACAGGGCGAAATCTGCTGGATGTTTCTTCTCCGGGTTCGCTTCGATGCGGTGGCCTTCGATCAATTCATCCAGTTTACGTCCGGAGAGTTTTCCGTATTCCTTAAATTTCTGCACGTCAAAATACACGTTACCGTTCTTTTCGTAGGCAAACCCTTTTTCCAGCAGTTCTTCAATCAGCTCCTGTTGTTCCGGGATATGCCCGCTGGCGCGCGGCGAAATATCGGGGCGCTCCACATTCAGCAGATCCATATCCTCAAAATAGCTGCGCGTGTACCGCTCTGCCACTTCCATAGGTTCCAGTTGTTCCAGCCGGGCCTGCTTGGCGATTTTGTCCTCGCCTTCATCCGCATCTGAAACCAGATGCCCCACGTCCGTGATGTTCTGCACATAACGCACCCTGTAGCCCAGATAGCGTAAATAACGCACAATCACATCAAAGCTGATGTAGCTCTTGGCATGACCCAAATGGGCGTGTCCGTAAACAGTTGGTCCACAGACGTAAATCCCGACAAAACCTGGATGCAACGGTTCGAATACTTCCTTTTTACGCGTTAACGTATTGTATAATTT
>CAZJNP010000215.1:0-5316 GCA_964547355.1 uncultured Calditrichaceae bacterium | reverse complement strand
CCATCGTGGGGTGGGGGCAGTGTGCTCCCGAATATTTGTTGGCTCTGACTAAAGGTTCGAAACAACGCCTGGTTTTCCTCCCTTTAGACGGGACGCCGTTTTCCTTTTTACAGCGCGCCGTCCGATCCGGATTAATGCCGCATTTGGGGGCGCTGGTGGAACAGGCCGATTTCCGTCAAATGGACTCCGTACTGCCTCCGGTTTCTTCCAGCGCCTGGGCATCGTTTCTCACGGGGAAATCTCCGGCGCAGCACGGCGTGATGGGGTTTGTGAACCGCGATCCGGTTACTTTAAAATGGTACGTGCCCCGGGGGGACGCCATTTCAGGTAAAACGATTCTGCAGGAACTGTCCGGCAGGGGAAAGCGCGTATTTTCTATGAACGTGCCCATGACCTGCCCGCCCGAAGCGGTGAACGGTATTCTTATCGCCGGGTTTCTGGCCGATGATCTGTCCACTGCCACATATCCCCCGGAAATCGGAACCTTGCTCAAAGCGCGCGGGTATCAGATCGATGTGGATACGGAGCTCGCCAAACAAAATTTGATCGAATATGCTAAGGCAATCAATCGCACGCTGGAAAAGCGCGTTGAGACCATGTGGCATTTTTGGCGTCAGGAATCCTGGGATTTTTTTATGACCCATATCATGGAAACCGATCGGCTGTACCATTTTTTCTGGCAGTATTATGAGGAAAAGCATCCAGTGTATGCGTCCCTATTCGAAGAATTTCACCGCAAAATTGACCGATTGATCGGTGACATAGTCCGCATGATTCCTGATGATACGGCGTTGATGTTGCTTTCGGATCATGGTTTTACCACTCTCCGGGAAGAGGTCAATCTGAATCGCTGGTTTTACGACCAGGGGCTGCTGCGCTTTGTGCGCATACCGCCCCAGTCGCTGCAAGATCTCCATCGGGAAACAAAAGTTTATTCCCTTTACCCAGGGCGTATTTTCATCAATCTGAAAGGCCGGGAAAGCAGCGGTTCGGTGATGCCGGGCGCTGAGTATGAGGAAATACGCGCCTTTTTACGACAGACTCTGCCTCAAATTAAAAATAGGCATGGACAAGCTGTGATTAAGGAAGTGTTCAACATAGAGGATTTAGCAGATACCCGATCTTCACAGGTACTCCCGGATCGCCCTTCCTGCGTTGATACACATTTGCCCGATTTGTTAGCCGTGGCGCATGACGGTTTTGACTTAAAAGGACGGCTATGGGACGAGAAACTATTTGAAAAAAACATATTTAACGGAACGCATACTTTTCATGACGCATTTGTCTTGGCTAAAGGTGTTTTCCTTCCTGACAGGCGCATAGCGATTAACGATTTGTTTGAGGTGATTACAGGATTCATGGACGCCTCATGAATTTACTCAAAAATAATTAACCGACTGGTTTTTCTTTTAGGAAGAAAATCTGTGATGGGCGACATTCTTTAATAGGGTGCAGGTTGATAGATTTTATTTTTTACTGCAAACTGGAAAGTTGTAAATTATATGTCCAGTGGGGATAATGCTTGATAATGGAGTAAAAATGATTCAATGGTATGCGATATACACCAGGCCGCGGGCAGAGAAAAAAGTCTATGAACGACTCATTGAACAAAATCAGGAAGTTTTTCTTCCTCTAATCAACAGAGTGCGGCAATGGAAGGATCGCAAAAAGAAAGTGGAAATGCCATTATTCCCCAGTTACCTTTTTATTCATTTCGATTATAAATATCGTTTCGATATTTTACCCACCGACGGGATTGTGAAGATTGTGAATTTCAAAGGCCAACCTGCGGTTATTCCGGATTGGCAGATCGATGCCCTGAAAAAAATGCTGAGCCATCCGGAAACGCTGCGTCTGGAAAACTACATCCGGCCCGGAGAGCTGGTAGAAGTAATCGAAGGCCCGTTCAAAGGCTTAAAGGGCACCGTAAAACAGTTAAAAGGGGAAACAAGGCTTGTCATCACCATTGACGGCATTATGCAGTCGGTTTCCGTTGAAATGGATTCGGATTTTCTGAAACGCATTGACGCAGGAGGGGTGGATGGATAGTTTTATTCAGGGAAAAGCCACCAAAAAAAATATCCACATCAAACGGTTTGGTTATTTATTGTCTGCGTTGCTTATCATCATCACCAGTATCGGCGTCATTTCTAACTGGAGTGCTGTGCCCTGGTTATTTTTGGTTACCATGTATTTTTTAACGGGCAGTCTGTGGATCCCGGTGCTGATTAAACCCTTTTACAAATTATTTGGTAAGTATATCGTTAAACCTGAAAAAGAAAATGTCGAAAAAGAGGAATACTTTAACGAAAATTGAACAACGAGGAATGAATGATCAGAGACAGTAAATTAAGAACCCTTTTAAAATCGATTACCTGGCGCTTTACCGCTACGGCCACCACCATCACATTGGTTTTTATTTTTACCGGGCAGATTCATACCGCCATCGAAGTGGGCGCTCTGGAGCTGGTGGCAAAGATGCTGATTTACTATCTTCATGAGCGGGGATGGGAAAAGATCCGTTTTGGCAAAGTGGAAATCCCCTCTTTTGTCTTGTGGATCACTGGTATTCCGCTTTCCGGCAAAACTACGCTGGGCAATATGATCTACCAGGAGCTAAAAAAAGACCAGTTGAAAATACAACGCCTTGATAGTCATGATGTGCGGCCTTTGTTTCCGGAGACCGGTTTCAGCCGGGATGAGGTGAATAATCACATTAAACGTGTGGGACATTTGGTCTCCATGCTGGAGAAGAACGGAATTATTACCGTGGCCTCCTTTGTTTCACCGTATAAGGAAAGCCGGGCCTTCGTCAGAGATATTTGCAAAAATTACGTGGAAGTGCATCTCGATACTGACATTGAACATGTTAAAAAATACGATCGGGATGGTTTTTACAAAAAGGCCGAAAACGGTGAATATAAAAATGTACCCGGTTATGACGTCCCGTTCGAAAATTGCGACAAGACCGAACTGTTTCTTGATATGCGTAAATTATCACTGGAGGAGGCCAGAGATACGATTGTTTCTTACCTGAAACGTCAATACCTGCATGTGTGATCCTGTTTTTGTTATCCCAATCAAAAAAAAAACGATGCTATCCTAAAAAGATCAGCATCGTTTTTTTTAGAGGGAATAATCAATCGATTATTTTTTAATGAACCCTTTCTCCGCCAGAAAATCAATCACCATTTTGGCACTTTCTTTCAGCGAATGTTGACTTGTATCGATGACCAGTTCGGGATTCAAAGGCTCTTCGTAAGGCGCGTCGATACCGGTGAATTGTTTAATTTCACCGGCGCGGGCTTTTTTGTACAATCCTTTGGGGTCACGTTCTTCAGCCACTTCCAGCGGCACTTTTACGAAGACCTCAATAAATTTGCCGTCTTCCAGCAGGTCGCGGGCTTTGTCACGGTCGGCGCGGTACGGCGAAATAAACGCGGTCATGGTAATGACGCCAGCGTCTGCGAACAGTTTAGCCACCTCGCCGATACGGCGGATGTTTTCTTCGCGGTCTTCCGGAGAAAATCCCAGATTTTTATTTAATCCGTGACGGATGTTGTCGCCGTCGAGTACATAGGTCAGGTGACCTTGTTTGAACAGTTGTTCTTCCACCTCGTGAGCCAAGGTGGACTTACCGGAACCGGACAGTCCGGTAAACCAGATGACACACCCTTTTTGATTTAACAGTCGTTCGCGGTCTTCTTTGGTAACGGCGCCTTCGTGCCAGGTGATATTCGTTGCTTTTTGTTCCGTCATATCTTTATCTTTCTCCCTATTTCGTTTATTACTGCAAATCGTCCTATGAGTGGTGGGTAAGGTTGTGGTTGTCAGTTTTCAGTTTTCGGTTATCAGTTTTCTGCTACGGGACATTGTTTATTGATCGCCCCTTCACAGACCACTATACCTTACCACGTACCACTTATTCCTTATTATTTACTTCTTTATAATACTCCACAAGAATTTGAGCCACTTCCGGCCGCGAAAATTCCGGCGGCGGCAATTCGCCGTTAGAAAGCATTTCGCGCACCTTGGTGCCGCTAATCAGCACGCGGTCTTCTTTGCCGTGCGGACAGGTACGCATGGAAGCCATGCCGCCGCATTTATGGCAGTAAAAAGTCCAGTCGATGTTCAGTGGCTGAATGTGCAATTTGCCTTCGGGAATTTCGTCGAATATCTTTTGAGCGTCAAACGGGCCGTAATAATTGCCCACGCCGGCGTGGTCGCGTCCGATGATCAGATGCGTGCAGCCGAAGTTCTGACGAAAGATGGCGTGCAGTACGGCTTCGCGCGGACCGCCATAGCGCATTTCCATGGGATAGACCTTTAAAACCACATTGTCTTTTACATAGTAATTATCAAGCAGCACTTCGTAGGTTTTCATGCGGATTTCAGCAGGAATGTCGCCCGCTTTCAATTTCCCTACCAGAGGATGGATCAAAATACCGTCGGTAACTTCCATGGCGATTTTGGTCACGTACTCATGGGAACGGTGGATGGGATTTCGGGTCTGAAAACCGGCGATTCTCCGCCAGCCCTTTTCGGCAAAGATGGCGCGGGTTTCGGCCGGCCTGGCGTAATAGTCTCCGTATTTTTCCGGATAAGGGCCTTCGTTTACCACTTTGACCGGTCCGCCGAAATAAATCTCGTGTTGGGCGTATATTTTGGCCACGCCGGGATGGGCTTCGTCGTCGGTGCGAAACACGTTTTTGGCCTCGTGTTTTTTATCGTAGGTGTATTTTTCTTCCACCAGCATGGTACCCATTAACTCGCCGCTCTCGTCGTCGATCAGAGCGATTTCGCTGCCTTCGGCAATGGTGTCTGCCTGCTGTTTGCTTACTGCCAGGGTAATGGGAATGGGCCATAAGGTACCGTCGGCCATGAGCATATCGGTAACTACGGTCTGGTAATCTTTTTGACGCATAAAACCATCCAGGGGGCTGAAGGCGCCCATACCCAGCATAATCAAATCCGAGGTCTCTCTGGAAGTAAGTCTGACCTGAGGCAGGTTAGCGGCTTTTTTTATTTCCTGATCGCGCGCGGTTCCTTCGAGCAGGAGAGGTTTAAGTTGGCCTCCATGAGGCGGAATCAAATGTGCAGACATATACGGCTCCTTTTTTATTTTAAGTAAATATTATCCATAGAAAGAAATTACCGGCAGTTACCGGATGATTTCGAATTAAAGAATCAACAATTTAAAACGATATTAACTATCTTTCAAAAATAAATGCAAGATAGACGTTTGAAGGGTGTTCGGTTGTGATTTACATCAGACGCTTTCAGTCTGTAAACGATCTAACGTAGGTTAAATAAAAT
>CAZJNP010000214.1:0-5321 GCA_964547355.1 uncultured Calditrichaceae bacterium | reverse complement strand
GAATAAGTCAGACCGGCCTCTTCCGGACGAATCTGACGGATCAGCTCGTTCATTTCGTGAATTTCTTCCTGCAGCCTGGCAATCTGTTTTTTTAAGCTGGCATTTTCTTTTTTAAGCTGCAATTCGCGTTGTGCCCGCTCTGTTAATGATACAATCTGATCGATGCGAAACGGTTTGATCATATAATGAAACCCGTTTTCGCGCATGGCCTGAACGGCAAACTTTAAGTTATGATAACCGGTCATGATGATGACAATCAGATCCGGAAATTTTTTAACCAGTTCCTGTCCTAGCTCAATCCCTGTCAAATTTCCCCACCCGAGGTCAAGATCTAATAGTGCAAAATCTAAAGTACGATGATTCACCTGTTTTAACGCTTCCTGAGGATTTAAAGCGGTGATCACTTCAAAACTTTCCGTTAGCAATCCATCCTGAATCATCTCCACAATGGTGGGATCGTCATCTACTACTAAGATGGAATATTTTTGTTCTTCCACGGCTCAACTCTTCATGAAATAAATTTCTTCAAACAGTTTGATCCATAAATTATGGATTATTTCCGTTGCACTTTCCCCAGACTGCGGATAGCTAATACAGGCGTAGTTCAGCCTAAAAGAAGGCTTTTGAGGATCGTGCACTCGGATTAACGAGATAGCTTCTTTGATTTCCGTAGCCAAAGATTCGGCCATGAACAGGTCCTTCAATGGAAAGATGGCCAACGCCGTGTCCGCCGTTAGCCAGATCAAATCGCCCTGGTCTTCAATTTTTTCTCTAAAGATGATCTTAAAGTTTTGTATGGCGTCATCCAAAATTAAACTATCCACAAACTGGTCCAGATAAATAATTCTGAAAACGGCAAACGATACCGGATGCAACATCATACGCGCTTCATGAACGCGGTCTTTAATAATTTTACCGATAATACTTTCATAAGAATTACCCGATTTTTTTGTTTTTTCAAAGGAAAACAATACCGGAGCGATCTGGCGAGAGAAAATCAGCAAATGATCCTGATGTTTGTTTTGCTGGGCATCGCTGCAAAACAAAACAGAGAATCCCACCACTTCTTCATGGAATTTTAACGGATAAAAATAAACAGATTTCGAGTTGAGTTCTTCCGCAACAGGCAACTCAAATCCGGTAGCTGACAACTCGTCCAATGTAAACCGACTGACCTCATCCGTAACGATCTGTTTCCCTTTGATATTTTCCCGAGAGGAAAAAATAAACTTTTCGTTTAATTCCTCCGGTAGGTTTTTACTTTTATGAATCTGGAAATACTCTTCTTCATCAGCAGGAAAAGCCAAAGCAACGGTCGGAATACCAAAGAATTCTGCATACGTATCTAAAATCATTTCGATCGCTAAATCCAGATCGTTCACCTGGAAAAGTATATTCGTTATTTCAAGTAAATCTGCAAGTCCCTGATCATCGGAATCAATTACATGGGAATCATTTTGCTGGCTGTGTTTTTCCGATTGGAGTGCATTCAGAATACTCTCCAACTCCGATAGATCAAACGGCTTCATCAGATAACCCATCGCACCGCTTTGGATGGCTTTCAGGGAGCTGTTGAGTGTGGCTTGCTGGGCTAAGACAACCAATTTAAGGTGGGAATGTGTTTGTTTGATTTTATTATACAATTCAAATACGGAGTGTCCGTTAAGGATGATATCCGCTATGATTAAATCATACGCTTGTCGCTCCGCCAGTTGCGTCAGTTCCTCGCAATTGGCCGCCTCTGTGATCTGATGTCCGGTTCTGTTGAGATAATTCCGCACATCGGAATCGGATATGCAGGTAATAATTTTCAGACGTTCTTGCATGTTAATCCAGGTTTATGTGGTTTCATTTTTGGCCGGGACAAAAATATCATAAGAAGAATCATCCAGGCCGCGCAAAGATTCTACAATGATTTCATCTTTAAAGCGAAAGATTTTCACTCCGGTTAAAATCTCGTCTGTAACAAATCCCTGTCCGCTGATATCAATATCCACATTGGGATAAAGCTGTTCATAAACGACGATTTCCTTGGCCAGACGCTGTTTAGAAGCTTCTTTTTGTAAATTCAATTCCTGACGGTGGTATTCTTCGATTTTATTTTTTAGCCGTTCCACTTCTTTTTTTAGAAAATCCCGTTCGGTTTTTTTCTCTTCGGATAACCCCCCGGTGCGTTTTTCAAGAACGGTCAGAAAGGAATATTTTTTTTCCAGAGAAGAAAGTCGAATCATCAATTCAGAACGGGCCCGACTTAATTCCCACAATTTACTCTGATATTCATTTTCGCTTTGCTGGCGCAGTTTAAGTTCGGTGCGCGTGTTTCTATAGGAGCCGACATTCTTTGCAGCGATCCCCATATCTGCCGTAACGCTTCCCCCGCGAATCAACCCTTCATTTTGACTTACGTCCACTTTTCCGCCTGCAGTCACCACGGCATTGATCAAATAATGGTGCACCAACACATCTTTACGCACGCCCACGGTAGCATCCTGCACAAAGCCACAGATCAAACTGCCGCCGGCCAATATTTTCGCTTTATTTTTGCCTACGATCCCATACTGAACCGTAACATCACCTTTCTGAGAATAGATATTCGCCGCTTCCACATTACCTGCAATGTAAATGGAGTCTTTTGCTTCCACCCGAAACCCGGAGCGTACGTCACCGTGTACAACAACTGCACCATTAAATTTTATATTTCCTGTAGCATAACTCACATCTCCTTTCACATGGAAAACTTTATCCACATGATACCGGCCATTTTCCAGAAATATCGATCCATCCATATCAGCATACAAAACCGTTCCATCAGAAGAAGTATGCATATTTCTACCCACAGGAAAAACAAGACTCATCTTATCAGCAGGCAGTTCTTCTCCTGTAACTGTTTTTATTCTACCCCCGGAATATTTAGCAAGTACCTGGTCTCTATGAACCGGAATAAAGGCATGCGGGCGTTTAAAGTCTGCTCTTTCCGATTCACGGAGTTCTGGTTTCTGGAGCTGACCAATATCAATTTTCCACTCGATATGTGGCTGTTCTTGCCCTATACTGCGGGCACAAACTACATCCCGTACCGCTTTACGCTCCCGGGCTATGGCCTGGATTACGTCTTCGTCCAATCCAAAAACCACCCCGTTTTCCGCTAAAAACGCAATAATCTGCTCCGCGCTGGGAAACTCCTTTTCGGTTTCTTCTATGGTAATACGGGCTAAAAGTTTGTCCGGTGAAATATCGACTTTCACTTGAGTTACCATGCTCCTGTATTATCCAGCGGCTCGATTAACATGTTCTTCAAATTCAAACATGATTTTTGCGACTTCTCCGCAGGAACATTCATAAACAATTCCAACCAATTCTCCGGCATCTAAAATCGGTCGAACAAGTCCCTCATGACCAGGGTGGATCCGCTCCTCTGCTGCCGGTTCAATCCTTTTCTTTTTATTTAAGATCACCACTTCTTCATTTTTAATTACTTTCTTTTTTCGAAATGAGGACTGTTGCTGCCTATTTTTGAATATGCCCCCTTTATTGTCTGTAATAAACTGCTCATTCTGCCACATATGCCATCCTTTGCCGATTATAGTTTTTGTGATTTGAAATAACTATCGATCTCATCCTGACTGATATTTGATTTATGAATTTTATCCTCGGTTTTCTTATGAAATTCCTCATGCTTTCTGTCAAGATTCTTTTTCACCTCCTGCTCGATCACATCGATGACATTACTTCCCAGGGTTGTATTCTCTTTCAGTTTTAGGGAAGACTCAAACAGGAAAATAAATTTTTCGTAAATCGCTTTTAAAATCCGATTGACATGCTCCAGTTGTTGGGATGTGATATCCTGAAATTGAAAGGCGTAAATAATTTCTGTTGTTTCATCGGTGATTGTATCGATCAATGCCAGGCTTTTTTCGCTGCCGCCCTCCTCTTTGATTTGATCACGTAATTCTTCAAGTTGTGCGGTGATGATATCCAGTTTATCTAAAACCTGATTTGTCGCCATTTCTGTGGTTTTTGAAACGCTATCCAGATTTTCCGAGGCCGTGGGAATTCTCATGGAACTTTGACTCATAAAGGTATTGACTTCTACCATCAATGGGATAATTTCTTTAATAAACCTGAATAAATCGTTAATCACAGGGAAAACATCTTCGCTCAGCCGGATCGATTCCTGAAGTTTTTCTACTTTCGCCAAAACCTCGTCTAACTTATTCATTTTACCCATTATTTCTTCCTTACCTTTACTCCCGCCCCTTTAAAAAACCAGCTAACGGCTGAGCTATTGCAGGCTAAATAGCTCTACCATTTTTTTCTTTAGCACTTCTGGTGTAAAAGGCTTCACGATATACCCATTTACCCCACTTTTAATCGCGGTAACCACATCTTCTTCCATTCCTCTTGTGGTAATCATCAGGATGGGTACTGATTTATATTTATCCATCTTCCGGATATGCTCCACTAATTCCTGTCCGTTCATCTCCGGCATATTCCAGTCAGTCAGGATCATATCATAATCCTGCTTTTGTAATTTTTCCAATGCGTCCACCCCATTTTCAGCTTCGGTAACATTTTCAATACCCAACTTTTTTAAGGAATTAAAAATGATCCTGCGCATGGTTGGTGAATCTTCAACAAATAGAATTTTTTTATTTTCCATCAGCCACACCCCTTAATTATTCAGATTAAAGACATCCTGTACTTTTGCAAAATTTGTGCCATTTGTAAAATAATTGCATAACAAAAAAAACTTAGCCCATAAACTGCAGAAAACCACTCCAAACCCGGAATTAGGGTTTACGTGGGAGCGGTTACATGTATTTTTTTGGAACCTTCTTTCTGGAAAACAGGAAAAATTTTCCGCCTTTACGGTGATTAAGAATGATCGAAATGGCGGAAAAGAAAGGCCAGTCAGATAAAGCCGGTAAAAAGTTTCCCATCGGCTTTATAGGGTTGGCCTTTCTTATATCTATCGGCAGGCCTTCGAAGAATCTTAACGGATCAGTTTAGAAATTCCCATTTTTTTTGTCGCTTCTTCACCGAAGCGGTTGGCAAGATAGGGCGTTTGTTTCAGGTTTACCACCAATTGCGTTTTTTGATTTTCACCCTTAAATATATACAGGAAGGCACCGGCATTAGAATACTCTTCCGATGAACTCACAATCGGAATGTTGAGACTTTTTGTTCGCGATAGGATAAAGAGACGACTGGATTTCTGGTTCAATACCGGATTAGTGTAAACTAATAAAACATCAACATCCTGTAATTGTTTGATATACTTTCCAATACTTTTAGTATCCGTGATTAAATATATCTTAGCT
>CAZJNP010000213.1:0-5321 GCA_964547355.1 uncultured Calditrichaceae bacterium | reverse complement strand
CTTCCTGACCCTCTTCCCAGCCGGAGAGCGGCTCTCCCAGATGGTTCAGCACAAACAGTCGATCGACCTTAATAATCGGAAAAATGATGTCCAGATTTCCGTCGCGATCCAAATCGGCCAGGCTGATGGGACCGTTTATCATGCCATAAAACTCATTGTTATATTTCTTGATCCAAACCGGTTCTGAGGAAACCATGGGTTTAAAGAGGTACACTTTTGAACGCTGAGTACCCACTACAATGCTGATATCGCCGGAACGATCCAGATCCGCCACCGCCGGCTGGCCCAAAGAATAGCGGTCGTTGTCGGCAAAGGCGTAACCGTCCGCCGGCCATCCGGGAATAGTGTCCCAAGCGGTCCCGGTGCTGTGCCAGATAAATAAACGACTTTGTTTTGGCTCTACCGGTGCGTTTCCGGCGTGGACGAGCACAATGATTTCATCCAGTTCGTCGTGATCCAGATCTTTTAGCACGACCGAAGTGGGCGCCTGGTATTCCAGCGGGATTTGATGAATCAACTGTCCGGATAAGGGATCGATGATGGACACGCTGTTCTGGTCGCCCGCTTCAATATAACTGGCCACGACAATTTCCTTGCTCGCGTCGCCGTAAACGTTGCCCAGGGCCGGCACCGTTACAAATCCGCCCAGGTTGCTAATACGGTGCATCAGTGTGCCATCGCTATAGTAAATGTCCACCAGTCCATGTCCGCCGCTGTAAATGATTTCGCATTTTCCGTCACCGTCTAGGTCGTACGTGACCACGCCGTTAATTTCTGAACCGGTGGCAATGGGATTCACCCGCAAGGGGAAATTGGCCTGGTAGGGGGTAGCCGGCCATGCATTGACGGTATCGGTGGTGTTCGGGCTTTCATTAAAAGAAGAATCCACAGCGGTGATGAAATATTCATACACCGTTCCGCTTACAACATCGTTATCGATAAAATACCCGGCCATGGGCACAGGTGTAACGTTGATTTTGGAGAACTCGTTTTCTCCGGCCGTGCGGCGGTATATATTGTAGCCCAACAGGTCAGCGGCATCCGACGGTACCCAGCTAAGTTGTACGGCATCGCCTTCCGCAGGTTTGGAGGAAAGCTTGCCGGGCAGCGTAGGAGGAGTAAAATCCAATGTCTGGGTTTGTTTATGCCCGTAAGCGTCGCCTATGGTTAATATGGTTTTTACGCTGTCCAGGGGCAGTTGATGCCGGATCAGGCAGGGACCGATGTCCTTTTTAATTTCTCCGGCAGAAATATTGCCAAGGTAAAAAGAGTCCTGTTCCGTTTGACACAAAGAATCGGCCGGGCTGATTTTAAAATAGACGCCGGTGGCCATTCCTTTACCGGCGTTAATAAAGGATGCTTGGAAAAGGGTTGTGTACCACTCTCCGTCCGCTTCGGTTTGAACAGACTGGCCGTTAAGTAACACATTGGGAAGCCGGACCGGAAAAACGATCTGCGCCCGATCCACAATTTCATCACCCAGTAGAAAATTTATTTTGACCAACGCCGTGGTGTCGGCCGGAAAATGTTCGGAAATCGTTAGCTGAAATTCAGGGCTAACTTCCTCTGCGCCGGGCAATATCTCTTTTCCCATTCCTTTCTGATTTGGTACAAATGCAATTCCGGGTGTTTCCGGAATCAACTGAACAATAAGCGCCTCATCGGTAGGCAGGGAACTTTCATTTTTAATTTTTATTTTGAAATCAAACGCTTCGCCGGGTTCGCATTGCTGATTTCCGTTTCCATAGATTTCGTTCATCTGCGAAGCGGTAATTTTTAGCTGGTAATCATTATGCTGTACTGCAATGTTTTCTTCGAAAGGAATGAAGTTATGCAATGTTACGGTCAAAGTTACGGAATCCGGATGTACGTCGTCCGTTGGGAAATAGACGCTGCCGGCTGCGTCGCTATATCCGATTTTATAGACCTCGTCTTTCTTAAACAATGTGACAACAGCTCCTTCCAGGGGCGCACCGGAGGTGTCCGCGATCTCTACTTTTAAGGTGGGCGTATTATTCATCATGATGGATTGGTGAGAAACGAACATTGCCTGAGGCTTTTGGGTCCAGATAGGCATTTCCGCATCGCCCAGCACCAAAGTGGAAAATACAATGATCCGCGTTGGGCCTTCTCCGCTTAAAAAGCCCAGATAGCGATCGCGCGAAAGAAAGTGGGCTTCGGCGATATTGGGATAACCTCGGTTAAAAACCAAATCATAGAAATCCTTTTCCAGATAAATACCGCTAAAAGGGTATTCAAAATCGGTGTTTCCGATATATGCCACGCCGCCGCCGTTTTTGCTGAGGATGTACATTTCTGAAAAGGAGCGCTTCAGTATATCATTGGTGTTGCAACTGGCGATATACCACACCGGGGGCAGGGAGTTGGTTAGTTCGTCCAGCTGGTAGCTGAAAATATTGGAATTGATGCCGCCGGGACGAATGGTGAAATAGGCGCCGTGACTTTCGCTGAAAATCAATCCATAATTTTTATTCAGTTCCGCCAGAGGTACTTCCGGACTGCTGCCAATCTCACCGCTCTCGGTAATCATGCGGCGCTCGAAGTCCGGGTTGATCATCGGATCGATATGCTTCAGGATCAAATCGCGCCCGTCGTTCTCGTTACTTAGATTGCTGGCCATATACAGCACATTGGTGGGGTATTTTTCATCCGGCGAAATTTGATCAAGTTTTTCATATTTGAATAATTTGGTTAAAAAGCGTTGCACATCTTCTACGCTGCCCACAGGAATTCGAGAAACATAAGCTTCGGGGTAAGCGTCCACGCTGTCATCAGCTTCTCCGAAGATGTCGTTGTTATTGGCGTTCCAGGTGCCGTCCAGATCGGAGAAATAATAGTCCACGGCAAAGGTGTATCCGCCGGTGTGAATAATTCGGGTCGGGATAATATCGGTGTCCCCGGCCAGGAGGACATATTTTGTGCCGCGTTTCTGGTAAGACCAGCGGATAAAGTTACGCATCCGTTCGGCATCGTCGAAACCGTTTGGAAAATTTTGCCGGATCCAGCTCAAGGTGCGAATGACCGTGGGCACGCCTTTGCGCGTTTTCCAATCGGCCAAAGGTTGCAGCGCCTCTTTTAACACTTCGGTGGTAATGATTACGTAGCGGTCGATCAGCCCGGAAGCAAGGTCCTCAGGTGAAATTTTGCCGGCCGCCTGTGTTTTATTTAAGGAAACGACTTCGTTATCGGTCGTGTTCCGGACGAAACGCAGCGCCCGTTCCGCGTCGGCAGCAAGAAACGGCTGAACGCCGGGCTCGGGGTCACTTTCCGTTTGAATACTGAATCGGATCGTTTTTACAAATTGTAATCGCCGTTCGGCCGGAACATATTGAACGGGATACACGGCAAAATGCGCAATAGGGACACCGTTAAAGTGTCTAACGCCCAGATATTTAACAGGAGTTTGCGGCGTAACTATCGAAGATGCGTAAGTCTCACTTTTCGGAGGGACAAATGTTTTGTCCGTATACTGGTTCCAGAGGGGCTGACGGGGATAAATCAAGTATTCCCCGGAGATTTCTTCCGTTTTGATCTGTTCGATTTTTACCCCAGCCACGGTTTGCCCGGGTTGCAGATAGATACGATAAACGTAAACGGGCAACTGAGGAACGCCCGTTTGCTCTTCCAGAGGCGAAAGGTCCGTAATCCCCTGGTAGTGCACGACATCGTACCCTCCCTGTCGGGTTAAAGATAACCGATCACGTTCATGCTCAATTTGAAACGTCTGGGCAAATAACAATTGAACGCCCAGAAAAAAAATATATAAGATACGCCGCATTTGTATTGTCTCCGTTATATTTTAGCCGGGATAAAAAATACCTTCTTAATTTAGTAACGAATTGACAAATATCAATATTTCGCAGGTAATATAGTTCTTTTTAAAGGGATTTTCATCACACAAAGATCAAATAAATTGGTTCGGGGATGAAATTTCCGTTATTAATTTAAGGCGTCGCTTTCCTGTGACGCCTGAAATGGGAATCAGAAGAACATGATTTCGTCCTTCTCCGTTTTAGCAAAAATGCCCATGGGAGGATTCATCCCGATCAGGTACGGGTCATCCACGTAAAGCGCCAGTTGGAAGCTTTGTTTCAGGTTAGGATTAACAATCTGCCTCGGCAGACTGACGGCATGCACCATATTTGGTAGTTCCTGAATATCCATCTCGTACAATCCATTAGTGGTTGCCATGATACTTCGGGTATGATTAAAGCTAACCGAATTAATTTGTTTCACATCTTCGTCCAGCGTGTTCAAATGAATCATATCGCCCCATACGTCAAACTGATAAATGGTATTTCCGACGGTTACCAGGAACGTGTTTTCCGAATTTGGTACTTTGCCCAGAAGGACAATTTTGCCCAGCTTGTTGACGTTTTCAAGCAGTGTCACCTTTATCCGGAGATCGTCCTTCATTAAAATGTCCGGGGTCAGGTGTCCCTGTACCACACGCTGATCTTCGGTTAATCCGATTAAACGATCGCCCAGAATGATGATGTTTTCGATGCGGATTTGCTGATCGTCCAGCAACACATAGTTGAGCAGGTTAAACCGTTCCTGATCCAGGGAGACAATGCAGTTCCAGCCCTGTTTTTTGGAAGTAGTTTCCAGGTAGCGGCGGGAGTGGACTTCATTGTTCAGGGTCTTACTGATGCCTCTTAAGATGTTGTAGAAGTTTTTGTCTTTACACATGGAACGGACGTCTTTCTCGTCACCGCGTACCCGTACGTGCAGCAGGTTCGGGCCGATCCATTCGATGGAACGGAAATAGACGTCGGCGTCGGTTTCTAATCCTTCCACCAGATTAATTTCACCCAATATCGGCTGCGTAAAAAAGGTTTGGCAGGTGTATTTTTTGTTTTTGTAGAACAGAGCGATTCCCCGGGCGGTTTCCTCGATTACTTCCGGGGTCAGTTCGGGTGGAATGACGTTGGTTTGAACGTTGATGTGATTGGTTAAAACCTGGTTTTTCATGACTTCTCCTCCTTTTGGTTAATGGTTTTTTGACTGCAATGAGTGCTTTTCCGTAGCCTTTATGCACCGTTCGGAAAAATTTAGTCTAAAAGAAGAAGAAATCGTTAACTGGAAAACCGTTACGTTAAACCCACTTACTATTTCCAGCTCTACCAGGAAAAATCAACAAAGTAAAATATCAGAAGAATCGAAAGGTAAATCAGAAGACACCCATCGACGGCTGGCTATAAGACAATCATAGGCACACCTCACTTCGTTGCTTATAACAAAGGTTACCGCCCGCGAAGGACGTTTTGGGGAATTGTGTATGCGCAATCGTCATAAGG
>CAZJNP010000212.1:0-5329 GCA_964547355.1 uncultured Calditrichaceae bacterium | reverse complement strand
GTCGATAACCGTAACCCTCATTTCTCGACTATTCCGCCATGCACCCGTATTTTATTTTCATACGTTCGCGTTTTAGCCCACATTTTGTTTTACATAATTGTAATTAATTGGTATATTACACTATTTAGATAAAGGTAATGCGTAAGCACATTAAAATTAGGAGTGAGGAATGAAGATACACGAGTATCAGGCAAAAGAAATCTTACGGAAGTACAACGTGCCGGTTCCGGAAGGACATGTGGCTTTTTCCGTGGAAGAAGCGGTGGAAGCGGCCAAAAAACTGCCGACCGAAATTGCCGTGGTCAAGGCGCAGATCCACGCCGGTGGCCGTGGGAAAGGCGGCGGCGTAAAAATTGCTAAAAACCTTAATGAGGTGAAAGAGCTTGCCGAAAAGATGCTGGGCATGACGCTCGTGACCCATCAAACCGGGCCGGAAGGCAAAGTGGTAAAAAAGCTGTTGATCGAACAGGGCATTGACATCGAACGCGAGCTGTATCTGGGCATGGTATTGGACCGCTCGGTTTCCAAATTTGTGATGATGGCCAGCACCGAAGGCGGCGTGGAGATCGAGAAGGTGGCCGCCGAGACGCCGGAAAAAATTCTTAAAGAATGGATCGACCCGCGGGTGGGTTTGCAGCCTTTTCAGGCGCGCAAATTAGCCTTTGGACTAGGATTAAAGGGCAAGCAGGTCAACAATGCGGTCAAATTTATGCTGGCGTTGCATAAAGCCTTCATGGCCAACGATTGTTCTCTGGCGGAAATCAATCCTTTAGTCTTTACCAAACAGGGCGACGTGCTGGCGCTGGACGCCAAGATCAATTTTGACGACAGCGCGTTGTACCGCCATCCGGAACTGCTGGAGCTGCGCGATCTGGACGAGGAAGAACCGCTGGAAGTGGAAGCATCTAAATTTAATTTGAATTACATTAAACTGGATGGTAATGTGGGCTGCATGGTAAATGGCGCCGGATTGGCGATGGCCACCATGGACATCATTAAATTAGCCGGCGGCGAACCGGCCAACTTTCTGGACGTAGGCGGCGGTGCCAATGTGGACACCGTGCGCAACGGATTCAAAATTATTTTGTCCGATCCCAATGTAAAAGCCATATTAATCAATATCTTCGGCGGCATCGTTCGCTGCGACCGGGTGGCGCAAGGGGTGATCGAGGCCGTGAAATCCATCGACGTGAACGTGCCGATTGTGATTCGTCTGGAAGGCACCAACGCCGAAGAAGCAGCCGTAATGCTGAACGAATCCGATCTGGATTTTACCGTTGCCAAAACACTGGAAGAAGCCGCCGAAAAAGTGGTAGGCGTACTGAATTAATTGGAAAACAGAATTGGGAGATAGAAAATGAGTATTTTATTGACGGAAAAAACGCGGGTGGTGGTTCAGGGAATCACCGGTTCTGAGGGTTCCTTCCATACCCGCCAGATGGTGGAGTACAACACAAACGTGGTGGCCGGCGTAACGCCGGGAAAAGGCGGCCAGAAATTTGACGATAAAATCCCTGTGTTTAACACCGTGGAAGAAGCGGCTAAAGAAACCGGAGCCAACGCCTCCGTTATTTTTGTACCGCCTCCCTTTGCAGGAGACGCCATCATGGAAGCGGCCGCAGCCGGCATGGAACTGATCGTTTGTATTACCGAAGGCATTCCGGCGATGGATATGGTTAAAGTATATGAGTACATCAGCGACAAAAACACCCATCTGGTGGGTCCCAATTGTCCCGGCGTTATTTCACCGGGGATCGGCAAAATGGGCATTATGCCCGGTTTCATCCACAAGCAGGGACATGTGGGCGTGATCAGCCGTTCCGGTACCTTGACCTACGAAGCGGTGGGACAGCTTACCAGCCGGAACATCGGGCAGTCCACCTGTATCGGTATTGGCGGCGACCCGGTGATCGGCACTCGGTTTATCGACGCGCTGAAATTATTTAAAGATGATGACGATACCCACGCGGTGGTGATGATCGGCGAAATCGGCGGTACGGCCGAAGAAGAGGCTGCGGCCTGGATTAAGGAAAATTTTGATAAACCGGTGGTCAGCTTTATCGCTGGACAAACGGCGCCCCCGGGACGACGCATGGGCCATGCTGGCGCCATCATCAGCGGCGGGAAAGGAACGGCGGCCGAAAAGATGAAAGCCCTGGAAGCGGCCGGCATTCACGTTTGCAAAAGTCCGGCCGAAATCGGTTCCACCATGGAACGGGTTTTAAATTCGTAAAAAAATTAAAGCCTGCCGGCGTGTTAACCGGCAGGTTTTCTTTTATGGCGGGAGAAGAAACGCTGAATAAGAAAGCGGAGCGTTAACTCTTTACCGCGCAAAAAGAGAATGGCGTTTTTATCGCTTAAAAAAGAAAAAAATACTTTATTGTATTTTAACGGTTGACTAAATTCAAGATAGTAAAAAGCGGGACGAAAAGTAGTAACCAAACGATAGGAGTTGTTGTGAAACAGAGAACATTAGCGATTTTAAAACCGGATTGCGTACAAAAGAACCTGATAGGAAAAGTAATCAGTGTTTTACTTAAAGCCGGGTTTGAAATAGTCGGTATGAAAATGGTTCATTTAAATAAAAAAACGGCCGGGGAATTTTACGCGGTACACAAGGGAAGGCCGTTCTATGATGAACTGGTGGAATTTATGACGGAAAGCCGGGTGGTGGCATTGGCATTGGAAAAAGAAAACGCTGTCAATGACCTGCGCAAGGTAATCGGCGCCACTGATCCTGCGGAGGCCGAAGAAGGCACGGTGCGAAAGCTGTATGCAGAAAGCAAAGGCCGCAATATTATCCATGCTTCCGATTCGCTGGATAACGCCAAAATTGAACTGGGCTTCTTTTTCTCCGAGCGGGAATTAATCGAAAATATTTAAAAAGCAAATATAAGACTCGCGATTGGAGTAGGCGATGGCAGAAAAAAATAACGATATCATGGATATCAATATCCTGCGTCAGACCGAAATACTCGGTTCAGACGCAGTGGACGCCATAAAAGTGGTGGCCGTGTTTGGCGCCGGCACCATGGGGCAGGGCATTTCCCAGCTGGTCGCTTCCAAAGGAATGGAAGTGGTACTGATCGAAAGGGACAAGGAGCTGGCCAAACAAGGTTACCGGGAACTGGAAAAGAGTATCGATGAAGAGATCGCCCGCTGGACCATGACGGAAAGCGAAAAAAGAGCCATCCTGAGCAGAATTAAAATTTCCAATAAAGTGGAAGATGCCGTTCATGGCGATCTGGTAATCGAAGCGATTACTGAAAATCTGGAAGCCAAGCAAAATTTACTCAGAAAAATCGATACCATCTGCGATCTGGATACCATCTTTATTACCAACACGTCTGCACTTAGTATTACGGAAATCGCATCCGCGACCAACCGGCAGGACAAAGTGATTGGTATGCATTTTCTGAATCCGGTGCCCAAGATTCCTCTGGTGGAAATCGTACGCGGGTTGAAGACATCCGACGAAACCTACCAGTTCATCAAGAAATTTGCCGAAACGCTCGACAAAACGGCGGTAGAAGTGTTCGAGTACCCCGGATATATTACGACCCGGGTGATCGTACCTATGATCAATGAGGCCATCCATATTCTGATGGAAGGGGTCGCTTCCGCAGAACATATTGACACTGCCATGAAATTGGGCTACAATTTCCCGAAAGGCCCGCTGGCCCTGGCGGATCAGATCGGGTTGGATGAATTGATGGCCTGGATGGAAACGCTGTTCAGGGAACTGGGCGAAGCCAAATACCGGCCCTGCCCGTTGTTGCGGAAGCTGGTGCGCGCCGGTCATCTGGGTAAAAAGACCGGAAAGGGATTTTTTGAATATAAATAAGCAGCCCAATTTTTGTTTGATTTTAGGAAGGCGTTTCAATAAACACAACCAGGTCGTCAGGTTTCATAAAACGCATGTGGTTGAAAGGAAGGATTAAATGATTGTTTTAGTGATAAATGCGGGGAGTTCTTCGGTCAAATACCAGGTGATCGATCCCGAAAAAGAGCAGGTTCTGGCCAAAGGCGTGGTGGAGCGGATCGGGATGTCCGGAGCCATTTTGACCCATCGTCCCACGGGGCGGCCGGAAGTGCGCTTGGCCGGAGAAATATTAGACCACAAAATGGCGATTGAATATGTGCTTTCCATTTTACTCAGCAAAAACCACGGGGTCATTAAGAATAAAAATGAGATCGACGCCGTAGGACATCGCGTGGTGCACGGCGGCGAAGCCTTTAGTAAATCCACTTTGATCACTGAAGATGTAATGGCGGAAATACGAGCCTGTATCGATTACGCGCCGTTGCATAATCCGCCAAATCTGAAAGGCATAAACGCCGCCAAACAATTGTTACCCAGTGTGCCGCAGGTAGCTGTTTTTGACACCGCTTTCCATCAAACCATGCCCGATTACGCGTTTGTTTACGGCTTGCCCTATGTGTTGTATAAACGGCACGGTATCCGGCGTTACGGTTTTCATGGCACGTCGCATCGCTATGTGTCTGACCGTGCCGCCAGATTGCTAAAGCAGCCCATTGAGCAGTTACGGCTCATTACCTGCCATCTGGGTAACGGGGCATCTGCGGCGGCCATTAAGTACGGAAAATCTGTGGACACTTCCATGGGATTTACGCCGCTGGAAGGATTGCTCATGGGCACGCGCTGCGGTGATATGGACCCGGCCGTTATTTTACAAATCATGCATAAAGAAGAAATGACGCCCAACGATGCCACCACCATGCTGAACAAACACAGCGGTTTGATTGGGGTCAGCGGACTTAGCAGCGATATGCGGGAAATCGAGAATGAATACGAAGAGAACAAGCGTGCCAGATTAGCGCACGATTTGTTTACCTATCGCTTGAGGAAGTATATCGGGGCTTATGCCGCGGCCATGGGCGGTTTGGACGCCATTGTGTTTACCGGAGGCATCGGGGAAAATTCAACCCTGGTGCGACGTAATGCGCTGAAAGAGCTGGAATTTTTAGGAGTGGAATTGGACGACGCTAAAAACGAAGCGCCCGGAAACGGCGAACGCATCATTAGCAAAGACGGTGCGAAAGTAAAAGTGCTGATTATCCCAACCAATGAAGAACTGGTCATCGCCAAAGACACCATGCGCATCGTTAAAGAGATGAATTAATACCGGTATTCTTTTTTAATTTGGAGGTTGACGCGTTTATTTTTTGATCTGCGTGTCAACCTTTTTTAATTTACAAGCTGTCTGCACAAAAACTCTTTCATTTTTAAGGGAAAATAAAGTGAAAATATTGGTTATAGGCGCTCGTAAGGGAATCGGAGCGCGTGTGGTGGAGCAGGGATTGGAAC
>CAZJNP010000211.1:0-5346 GCA_964547355.1 uncultured Calditrichaceae bacterium | reverse complement strand
GGGTCATGGTTTTAACCGTACCCTGGGTGCCGACAGGCATAAAGATAGGCGTTTCTATTTGCCCATGATCTGTATGCAAAAGTCCTGCTCTGGCTTTGCTGCCCACATCCTGATGTTGTAATTCGAAAAATATTTTATCCATCGAATCCTTACGATTACGCGATTTCGTAAACAGCCCGTAACTTAAACTTGGTTTAGTTATCTCTTTCATTAAAAAGCAGCAAAATTTAACGCGCCTGGGGTATTATTTCAAATAATAATAAGAATCAGTAAACTGAAGGGATTTGCATAAATAAAGAGGCCAACTTATAATGGTGTGAATGATGCAATAGAAAAACTAACCTAGGACCTTTAATATCACACTATTCAGATTTTCTAATGTGAAGGGTTTGGAAAGCCTGCCCATAAAACCAAATTCTTCGTACTGCGCTAATACGCTATCCGTCGAATAACCACTGGCAACAATAACCCGGGCTTTAGGATCGATTTCCAAAATCTTACTCACGGCTTCCTTTCCTCCCATTCCGCCGCGTATGGTTAAATCCATAATAACCAAATCATAAGCTTTATTCTGTTGAAAAGCTGTTTCATATTCTTCAATTGCTTTGGCACCGTCTTCCGCAAAACTTACTTCAAATCCCAGCAGTTCCAGGAAATTTCCGATCAACTCGCGGATATACATTTCGTCGTCCATTACAAGCACGCGTTTGCCCTGCCATCTTTTCAATTTTGATTCACCATCTTTTTTATTTAGCGTAGCATCCGGAGATGCCGGCAGATAGATGGTAAAAACCGTTCCCTCGCCCAACTTCGAATTCACAAAAATGTATCCGTTGTGTTTTTCGATGATGGCATAGGTTGTGGCAAGACCCAGTCCGCTCCCTTTTTGTTTGGTGGTAAAATATGAATCGAAAATTTTAGATAAATTATCTTTCGGAATGCCTATTCCGGTGTCCTTAAAAATGAGTTGTACATATTTCCCCTTTTTTAAAGCAAGTACCTCGCCCGGTGATGTTTTTTTCTTTTTTACAACAAAATTATTGGCTTTGATGTATAAATTTCCACCGGATGGCATGGCTTGAATGGCATTAATCACCAGGTTATTGATGACCTGATTAATCTGTCCTTTATCTGCTTCAACCGCCCATAAATCCGGATCAATTTCTACCTCATAATGAATACTGGAACCACGCGTAGAAAAATCTACACTATCGATGATCAGACTCTTTAGAGAAACGATCTCTTTTAACGGCTGGCCTCCTTTTGCAAAGGTGAGCAACTGTTTGGTCAGATGTGTGGCATTTTTTGTGGCTTCTTCTATGCTTTTAAGATATTTTTCGATGTTCTTTTTTTGTTGAGAAGCGATCTGTGCCAACTGCGTATTGCCGAGTATGCCCGATAAAAAATTATTGAAATCATGTGCAATACCCCCGGCTAACAAACCAATGGATTCCAGCTTTTGCGACTTTAATATCTCATTTTCGAGTTTACGTTCCGTGCTTATATCACGTAATACCCAAACATAACCTGCGTCCTGTTGATCGTTTTGTTCAATGAGGGACCAGCCTAATGCCACTATTTTTTCAACGTCAGAATGATTATTTTTCAGGATCGCCGTGATGTTCATCAGCATTCCTTTATCAATCGCGTTGTTTGTAAGATATTCCGGTAAACGAATTCTTTCTTCGCTCGTTTCTTCAAATAAATGGAGCACTTCATTAATGCTTTTGCCTATGGCCATATTCTCGGAAACTCCTGAAATCCGTTCTGCCGCTGAATTCATTAACAGTATTTTACCCTTTGAATCGGTGCGAATTACACCATCTGCAATAGACTTTAACGTAATAGCTAACTGTTCGCGCTCTTGTTTGAGATTTAGCTGGGCTTTTTTCCTTTCTTCCACTTCATTTTTTAACAGTTTATAACTTAGCTGAATATCTCGCGTTCTGTCTTCGATCCGTTTTTCCAGCATAATATTTTTATTTTTAAGGATGATAATTCGCCACCGCACAAAAGAATAAACGATGAGGAAAAAGAATACCGTAATAAAGAGCAAAAACCATACGGATTTCCACCAAGGCTTTAAGAGTACAAAATGAATTTTTTTGTGTGCAAGTACTTTTCCGGAATAAGGCGATTTCAGAAAAAGGTGAAACGTGTAGCTTCCATCCGCTAAATTCGTGTAATTGACGACAAATTGATCCTGAACTAAAAGGGTATCGTTGCTGAAACCCTCTAAATAGTAAGCATAATTATAAACCAGGGCACTTTGAAAATCCAAAGCAGTAAAATTTATTTTTATATTTTTTTCGTTCGGTTTTAAAACCAATTTATCCGGGAACGGAAAGATATAATTACTGTCTGGTGATTCTATGTTTGTAATATATAATTCCGGCTTTATATCAGGGTAATTTACCGTTTTTTTGTAATGAACCAGACCGTCAACACCTCCAAACCAGATACAGGAATCTGATTCGTAGAAAGTAGCACCCATGTTAAATTCACTGGTAACTAAACCCGTTTTGCGGCTATAAAATCTTAAATCTTCCCCATCATATCGATAGAGTCCTTTACTGCACAATAACCAAACACCATTGTTTTTGGTGGGTAGAATATCCCAGATAGTCTGTTGAATATCTAATTCTTTTACAAGTTGCGAGCCATTCCATTTTAACAGCCCGTCAGAAGTTGCGAAATAAATATTTTCATTCTTATCTTTTTTTATCGAAAAATAGTTCCGCACAGAATCCCTGGTTTCAATTAATTTCCATGTAGTATCCTGCAGCTGCCATAAACCAGCCAGATTACTACCGAGCCATAACCGATGATGTTCATCTTCCGCCAATGCCCATAAAGAATACTTCTTCGGGCCTAAATTATAAGTTAAATCCTGAAGCTCATCATCCTGAAAGAGGTAAAGACGGTTTCGCGTGATAATGTAAACCTTCTGATTAGGACCTGTAATAAACCTGCGGATCACCATATCCTTAAAAAATTCCGTCAACTTGTTTTGAACAAAATTTCCATTTTTAATAATAAATAACCCTTTTCCGGTACCAAGCCAGAGTTCTTGATTAATCTCTTTCAGGGTATAAATAACGGTTTCTTTTATGCGCTGGCTCAGTCTTTTTTCTTTGATAAACCGTTTTTCTGCAAAATAATACAATCCGTCGTTTTTTGTGGCGACCCATAATTTGCCTGTATGGTCTTTTACTACCGCCCGCACATAGGTATCATGCAATCCTTCTTTGGCACCGAAATTCTGGAAGTTCCTATCCGGGAAAACAAAAAGTCCGCGATAAGTGCCTAAAAAAAGAGCACCCGATCGGTTAATAAACGTACATTTGGAATAAATTCCCTCGAAACCGCGTAAAATTTCCAATAGGTGACCGTCTTTGTAATGAATTACGCCCCCGGGATTGGTAGATGCATTGATCCAGATATTTTGATTATCATTAGAATAGATACGAGAAATAAAAACTTCATTGAATTGTTGGTTGAATTGATCAGAGATATTTGTATCAGGCAACACCAATAGTCCTTTTCTGGTGCCGATCCAAATCTGTTTTGTGGGGAGTGCTAAAATGCTTCTTATTTCATTGGAAGGAAGACCATCCTGTGTGGAAATATGTTTAACAACTTGCCCATCTTTAACGACCAACACACCGTATTCGAATGTACCAAACCAGTAATTTCCGGAATAATCTTTCGCACCTGAAATGACTGGTCCAGGAATGGGTCCATTCTGATCCACACAGGATAAGTGCAGTATGGTATCTGGCTTAAAAATGTACACCCCGTCTTTTTCAGACGCTAACAGAATTTCACCGTCCTGGGTCTTTGACAAAAAATTGATCTGGGAATTGCGTTTTCTATTGGTAAAAAATATTTGTTCTGCTTTTTCTCCATGTATGCGCCATAAACCGGCAGATAAAGTTCCCACCCAGATGACTCCGGGTTCTTTTTCAATGATACCGGTAACCAAACGGAAAGGATATCCGGTCTCTTTGTTATACACTTTAAAAGTGTGACCATCAAATCTGACCAAGCCTTCGTTGGTGGATAACCAGATAAATCCGTAAGAATCTTCGATAATATCCGAAACTATGGATTGAGGTAAACCTTCTTCCACACCGAAATGAATATAAGGATAACGTGGTATCACAGGGTGATCCGAAGAATTTGCACGTAAAACGAAAACACTACAAAAAAAGATGATAATTAAGAAAATATGTTTCATAATATCCAATGCCTAAAAAATACGAAATTAACCATGACAAACGGTTAATTCCTCCCCCATCATTATGTATAGATTGTCTTAGTGATTATCGGAAATAACTCGTGGATATTTAATATTATTTATCCAATTCCTTGAGAATTTTTTCAGCTATGGCATCCCAATCTGTGATATGGGAAACATCAAGCCAATTAATTCTTTTATCTTTCTTAAACCAGGTTAATTGTCTTTTGGCAAATTGTCTGGTGTGTCGTTTGATTAATTCAAGCATTTCGGAGTAGGAAATTTCCTGATTTATATATTGGATTACCTCTTTGTACCCAACGGTGTTAAGGGCATTCAATTCTTTCGAGAAGCCCATCTGCAGGATTTTTTGTACTTCGTCGATTAAACCAAATTTCAACATTTCGTCTACCCGTTGATTGATCCTTTGATACAACAAGCTGCGTTCCATAGTCAGGCCAAATTGAACCGGTCGAAAGAAAGCAGGCGCTGGTTTTTTTTTATGCCAATCCGTAAATGGCTTGCCGGTGGCTCGATAGACCTCCAAGGCTCTTAAAATTCTATGGGGATCATTCGGGCTGATTTTCAAAGCGTACGCCGGGTCCACCTGCATCAACTCCTGATAAAGCGCTTCCAGCCCTTTGGCACCTAATTCCTCATCCAGTATACGACGGATCGATTCATCTCTCACTTTTCCTGAAAAGAATCCGTCAATTAACGCGCGGATATACAAACCGCTTCCTCCTACAACCACTGGAAGTTTTCCCCGGTTAATTATATCACGGATGATTTCCCGTGCTAAATCAGCAAACTGACCCGCACTAAAATACTGGTCCGGTGTGCGAATATCAATCAAATAATGGGGTATCTTTTGACGTAGATGATCTTCCACTTTGGCTGTGCCTATATCCAGATATTTATAAATTTGCCGGGAATCAGCGGAAATGATTTCTGCTCCGGTTTTTTCAGCTATTTTTACCGAAAGTGCCGTTTTGCCCACAGCAGTCGGGCCAACAATAAAAAGTACGCTTGGTTGTTTCATTCCGTTTAAATGCGTTTGAATTTGCGATCCAATTCTTCCAGATCGATGGTAATGATAACAGGAC
>CAZJNP010000210.1:0-5354 GCA_964547355.1 uncultured Calditrichaceae bacterium | reverse complement strand
GACAAGATAAGTGCCGCTAGGCAGCAAATTATTCTGCCTGGAATACCCATCCCATGTAAAACGATAATTCCCCTTGCCAACAGTTTTACGGGCGAGGGATTTAACTTTTTCTCCGCTAATATTGAAAATATCCACTTTCAGTAGGCCGGTAAACGGAATGTGTATGTTTAATGTTATTTGCGGATTAAACGGATTGGGATAGGCGCTAACCAACAAATCGTTTTGCGGGATGAGCGGTCTGTCGGATTTAATTGCCGTAGCCGTAACCGTTTGCTGTAGAGAATCAATGGTCAGTGGTAAATTGGGAATTTGTTCGTAGTAGGTTTTAAATGTATTCACTTCGGGCGTATCGTAAGTAAGCAGATCGTTTACAAAGCGCGGACTCAGGCTTTGATAATTCAACTTAATAGTCAATGAATACTCATTCGTTTTAGTCAAACCGCCAATGCGATAGATGACCGTATCGCTACCTGAACCGTTTCGGTTAAAATCGGCATCGATTTCGGCTTGACCAATAATGGCTGTCGAGTCATAGGCTGGCCCGGTGGTGCTAAATCCTTCGGGCGGAATGCGGTTGTCCTTGATGTAACCGGCGGCGCGTAGCAACGTGTAGTTTACCTTGTCATCCACATCTTTCATAATGGACTGGTAGATTTGCACCTGTTCCGGCTGTGTAATCACGTTGTAATGCGGTTCATAAGGTTCTGACAAATACCGAATGTCGCCGGAATCGGCATCCCAGGCGCCGGATTCAAAGACGGTTTGCGCTTGATTATCTGTCAGGCGTACTTCCAGCCAGGCCCGGCGGCTGGGATAAGCGGTGGGGAATTTATGTCCGGTTTTGTTCTTTACGGCTACCTTGATTTGCAGCGTGTCGTCGCTTAGCCAGGAATAATCGGCGGAAAGCTCAGCGGTTTCCTGCTGAAGCAGTCGCTTTGTTCGTGCGATGGTACTGTCGAATTGTGCGGCCGTAGCGGTTACTCCCAACGCGCTTCCGTTCGCTTTAAGCAGTCGCAGCATGTAGACGTTTCCGCCGACAAAATAGTGTTTGGCAAACGGACTGCGTCCCGACAGCGTCCTGGGGCGGTTGGAAATGACAACCGCTTCATCCAAAACGGGCATATGGCAGGTTTGACATTCGATGTTCTTTTCTGGAAATACGCTGTTCTTCCATTCCAGATAGGGCGTTTGCTCCGGCGCCTCGCCTACGATGTCCCCGTTGTTATCCACATAAGGAGTGAACAGCGTATGACAGGTGGCGCATAATTCCGATTGCAGGGTTTGTTCCCCATATTTTGGCGTGTAGTTAACTTCATTTTCCATGGCCGTCGTCTGAGGATTCTGAAACGGCCCGTAAATAATGCGGTCGTTCTCGATCAAATAATGGCCGCTAAAGCTTTCCGCCGTTCCTAAGTTATCATTTTTTATCTGATGGCAGGACGTGCAGCTTACGCCGTCCATGGCCAACGGATCGGCTTTCATCTCGGCTATTGTGTATCCCGCAGCGCCGTTGTAAATGGCTTCGGTGCGTCCCAGCGGCGCGTGACAGGTGGTGCACTTGTCTTCGATTACGCTTTGAAGATGCGGATTGGCGGTAATCTCGGCGGAAACCTTGGCCTGCCAGAAAGGATCTTTGGCGGCGTTCGCCATCATGGCGGAACGCCATAAGGTTACCGGAGATACATCGCGACCGCGGGCGTCCAGCAGGGCGCTGGTATTTGGCGAACCGGGCTGGTGGCAGGTGGCACAGTTCCCGGAGCCACTGAAAAGCGTGGATGTTTGCGTAGGTAAATCCTGTGCCAGTAAATTATTTAACCCCAAGACACAAAAAAACGAAATAACTAATAACAGCTTTCTCATCATTTTCCCCTTATCGGATAAGAATGCATAAAATATTTATGACTTTAAAATTCGGATAGTAAACGCTCTTTTGTTACAACGGGTTTTGTGCCAATGCGCGCTCTGAATCCGCTTTTAATGATGGTGACCAACTGCATGAAATCCGTTCGTCCATTCTCCACTTCGGAATTCTGATTGGTCGCCCATTCCGGCACGTATTTCAAAGGCATATTCATGCTCACGGAGGCAATCGAACACTGATTGTCTAAATAGCCAAAGCCGTTTTCCCGGGTCGGATCCACAGGGAACCAGCCTTTTTACCGGCAAATAGATTTCCGCCCACACATGGTAACTGATACGTTCGGCAGCAAATACAAATCCTGCTTGCAAACGGGCTGGATTACGTAAACTGCGCGCAAACGCAATGAACAAATCCGCATACTTCCCAAAATCGCCGCTTAAATATTCCAAAGCCACACAGGCGCCGCGCGCTTTGGGAGGGTACGCATAGGTCATTTTTTCGTTCACCCACTGGTGCAAAAGACGCGCTTGTTTGAACGTATTGTTTTCTCTTTTAACAATACTATCGGCCGACATTTTGATTTCAGGAGTTTGGTTCAAAAAAGGCTCGCTTTTTGTGTAAAATGTCTGAATGGATTTAGGAATCTTTTTCCAATCCCAAAATACGGAATCCACGCCAATCTGCGGTTTGTAATCGTAACAAATATAGCTAAAACGCCTCCGAGTTTTGATCTTTATATGTTATAACACTCTGTACTATGGTACGATATTCCCGTAAAATGAATCTTTTTAAAAATAAAGAAAAGTTATAGAAAAATGACCGAATTATTCTGTGTTCGTGATGAGTATGTGATCATTATTGATTTAATTGCTATCAAGCTTGAAAGCAAAAGACAAAAAGGGGGATAGTAATGCATGAACCATAAATTTATTTGGATTCGATTTTATTGCTTCATCTAACAGAAATAAAAATCATTTTAGGGGGAAATATGTTAAGAAATCTTTTTAAAGCCAGCGCACTCGTATTCCTTGGTACTCTCTTCTTATATTCCTGCCAGCAAAGCGATCTGGGAACTGACCCGGAACAAAAGCAACAGAGCCCGTCCTTGACAGATGCTGAATTTTCAAAGGATGTTAATGTTTCAACAAGGTCTTTGAAAGGTGCGTTTGTCCATGCACCGATTATAATCATTGATGGTGAAGAATACTACTTTGCGCCTGGAGCACCCGACGGTCCCAACGGCGCTCCGGATATTCCCGGACATTACTGGAAACAGGTTACGAGGAATAAAGTGTTGGGTAAACATTATAATACGGGCCCATTCGGAAAACCCAGTTGGTGGTCCTCCGATGCCGGAGATGGTGTTTTATTATTTCGGGTAAACGCGATCATAGATTCCTGGTCCATGGAAAAGGCTAAACGATATGCAAAGATCGGATTTATACATTATCATGAATTCGTAAAAGTTTCTGACGGTTCCTATCATCCGACAAAAGTCGCCTGGCTACAGCATATTGCAGTCCGCTCATTTACGTTAGACGGCGGTCCGCATCCCGAGCTGTCTCACGAAGTAGAACCCGGTATTGATTGGGAATTCATTCCCAACGGCATGATGCCGTATGATCCCGAGAATTGATCACGCCCTTACTTAAAGTAATAGCCTTCCTTTGTTTCGGGGAAGGCTTTTTTTATCGATGAGAATCCCTAGTACAACTTAATTATCTTCTCTTTAAAAATTTTATGCCATTACCAGATAATTACGCATCATGCCCATGTCCTCGTGTTCCAGATTGTGGAAGTGGTACAGAAACAGTCCGCTCAATCCGGCGCCCAGCCCAATGGCGGTGTAGCCTAAAAATTTTCTTCGATTCATGGTGTATTTCCATATTTATTGTAACTCGGAACTTGGAACTGGGAATTGTGAAAGTGCTTTATTCCAACATTCAAGTTCTCCGGCCTTCGTCGAACTAATTCCTGGTTCCAAGTTCCTAATTCCTACGGAATATATCCGTGTTCCAGATTCAGCAGCGAATTGCGGTCGTCAAACTGTTTGTTCCAGCTCTGATCGATGGAATAAACAAGCCCAAACTGAAGCCGCGTTTCGCTTTTGCCGTACAGGGCCTGTAAATCACCACTGAACTGCGATTGCTGCACCTGTACGGCGATGTCGAAATTTTCCCCTAGCCGGTAAAAGGCATTAGCGATTACCTGCCATTGCCGCGTTTCCTGTGTTAAATCCGGAAAGACATTAAATCCGCCTGAAAGCGCTAACTGCAAAGTGGGCCGTTCCAGCTTGCGGTACAAAAAGCGCAGCGAAAAGAAATGGGCAGCGGATCTGGCCCGCGTTAAATCGTAAAAGCTGGTTATGGATTTGACTTCATCGAAACCCAGGTTGTAAACCACATGAAAACGGGCATCCCAAAAATATACCGGATCGGGCTTTAAATTGATGATGCCCGAAACCAGAATATTCTTAAGCGTCTGGTCGAATTGGTTGGAATAGCCTTCGCGGTCGGTTAAAAAATTGTTAAAGCCGATGCCCAGTTGCTGAATCAGCGGCCGGTTCCAGATTTGCGTTTCCGGAACGCGGTATTCAAAGGAAACGCCCACCGCGTTTAAGCTAAAGTCGGTTTCTGATGTGGCCGGCGGCTGTGGCGTTTTGTTGAAGTGCTCACCGTGAATGCGCAGCCAATAACGCTGGGCGAACACGTGCGCCGCTTCGATGACATTACCGTACTGGTTGTCTTCCGTGTTCTCACCCGAAGAAAAAGGATTGAGTACGTCGGTAAAAGCCAGCGCATCATCGTCCCGCAAGGTTGGGAATTCAATCAATGCGCTGCGCACGCGCGAACGTCCCATTTTGAGAATGTTTTTCTGGTCTTCGATTTGCAGAAAGGTTTGGTGAAAGAAAACCTGCCCCAGGTCGGAATCGGCATCCGGGAATTGCAAGCCGATGACCATCTGCCCCCGAAAGCGGCTGTATAGCTTTTGCCGGAAGCCCAGCAAAATTCCGGTGTCGGAAAAGTCATTCACGCTGCTGGTTTTTTGGCTGCCGGTAATGTCTGTGTTAAAGGACATCACGCCCCGCGCGCCCAACTGGATTTCCGGGCTTACCTGAGCCCCGGCGCTCTGCAGCAGACCGGCCAGTATAATGAGTACGAAAATATTTTTTATGAAGTGCATTTTTATCTCCAGCTTTTTGTCATTAATTCAATGAACGAACGGCGTTATTCATCCAGCGCCACGATTGGCAGATTTTTCAGCCCCATCTTTTTGGCCATCATGTTCAGTTCGGTCTCTTCGGCCGGTAAATCTTCGTAAACCAGGGCCAGTAGATTACCGCCCGGATACAGGCCGTTGTTGGTCACGCGCCGCGTATCGTGATCGTGGAATGTCCAGATGCCGCGGTTTTTGCCTTCGATGATGATGTCCAGTGTCTTGCCCGGGCTCAGCCTTAACGTGTTGCGCTGCCAGGGCTGCGGCACCGGCAGAC
>CAZJNP010000209.1:0-5366 GCA_964547355.1 uncultured Calditrichaceae bacterium | reverse complement strand
ACCCTTCCTTTTGGTGATTTTGCCAAGGCGTTCACCCCGGAAGCTTCCTTACCATCGGAAATGGTTATCAGAGAAGTTTCTGATAAGATTATCCTTCCTGAAGATAAAATAAGTAAAACTTCACAGTTTGCTTTTAAAATTGGTTCTAATTTATTTGACTATGATGTCTCGCTCAGTTACTTCAATGGCAGAGATGACCTGCCGTTGGTCAATAAAGTGACTATAACACCTGTTGATACAATGGGAAACGCTGATCTTGAGACAGAAATGATCTATCCGAAATTTCAGGTAATTGGAGGTGATTTTACCGGCAGTATCGGCGATGTAGGTTTCTGGGGTGAAGGGGCATTATTCTTCCCGGATAAAGTAGATATGAATACATTTCTTCAAACCCCTGTTGGGTTACAGCCAATAGGGACTTCTCTTGCTCTGGATGATAAACCATACTTCAAATATGTGCTTGGTACTGATTATACTTTTAAAAACAGTTGGTATTTAAACGCCCAATTCATACACGGTTTTATGCATGAGAGAAGTAATGACAATTTAAATGATTATATCGCTCTTCGTTTTGAAAAGAAGTTCTTTAATGATGAGCTTAAAATAATACCCATTGGTTGCGTAGTAGCCATTAATGACTGGGATGATATTAAAAATAATTATGGACTAGCCGGTGTCCCTGAAATCACCTATTATCCTTCTGATAATATTGAAATTACTCTCGGCGCTTTTTTGATGGAAGGCAAAGGCGATAATATGTTTAGCCGTATTAAAGATCAGGATGAATTCTACCTGAAAGCAAAGGTTAGTTTTTAAAACTTTATATAAAAATGATAAACCAAATTACAATGAAGAAAATCGGATTGGTGCCGGGCAGCGGGGACACCCGCAGCCCGGCCCATATTGGCGTTTTAAAAATATTGGAAAAACACAAAATACCCATTGATATTATTGTGGGTACAAGCATGAACGCCGTGATAGGTGGCGCTTATGCTGCTTGTTTAAGCGCCGTTCAATTGTGACGATTCATTTATAGAGTAATTTCAAAGGGTGATAAATATTTATGTAAAGAATATTAAAATGAAATGAAAGCCCTTGTGTTAAATGAAGAAAGAAGAGGTCTTCCGGAATTTGAGTACATCAAGTTCCGGAAGAACCACTTATAAATTTCCCCATTAAATAATTTTATCGGTATATCTGTTTTCGATTTAGTTTTGTAATTTCGAATGTTTTAACTATATTTTTCTTATATCTATGTTATAACATTGGATGGTTAATACGGGCAATAACTCGGAATGCAAACGCGTCTCGGTTCATTTAATTTTATCGATCCGGGCGCACTTTTAGCAATTAAAGGTTATCACCTCTTCGTCTGCATCCGGCAATGCCCAGTCCATTTTACAGAATTATCAGTTTAATGACTTTGATACCGAAAAATGAGCCAGGCAGAGCAAAAAATAAAACCCGTTCTCTTAATCGCAGACAGCCGATTGCTGTTTAAAAAGGATTTACTGAACCGTTTTCTGGGTGAGGCGCTTTCCTCTCATCTCCGGGCTGCGTATATTGGCGTTAGCAGCGGAGATGATCCCGTTTTCTTCGATTTGTTTACCGCTGCCATGGAGCAATTGAATGTGCGCGATCACTTGCAAATTACCCGGGAGTTCCCGGCAGAGCAGCAGACCTTTCTCAAATCGGCGCATATTATCCTGATCGGCGGCGGCGACACCTACAACGGCTGGTTGCAATTGCAAAAGAGCGGCATAAACGAGGTCATCGTTCAACGCTATTATCAGGGGAGTTTTCTGATCGGTGTTTCTGCAGGCGCCGTTCAGCTGGGGCTTTACGGGTTGAACGGAGAAGGACATGCTTTTCGCACGCTGGGCATTCTACCGCTTATGATCGACGTGCACGACGAAAAAAACGACTGGCATCGTCTACAGAAGCTGCTTCCGGAAGTGCAAAAAGATTATCTGACCGGTATCGGCATTCCAACCGGCGGGGGCATGCTCTATCATCCGGAACATGAAGTGGAAGCCGTGGAGCATCCTTTAACAGAATTCCATATCCGGGAAGGAAAACTGCGTCGTCAGTTGATTTTACCAAAATCATACACATTGTCTCATCAGAAGGAGTCCTGACAAGTGACAGAAGTATTAAATTCGGTGCAAACATGGCTTAATGAAAATCCATTGGCGGGCGATCTGTTGGCGATGGCGGGAATTCTCATTCTAAGCTACATCGCATTTATCATCACCAACCGGGTGGTATTACGAGTAGTAAAGAACCTTGCCAAACGCACCAAATCCAAAGTGGATGATTACATCGTCAACAGCAAAACCTTGGAAAGGGCTTCCTACCTGGTTCCTCTGCTGGTAATTGACTTAATGTCACCGTTGATTCCCAATTTCGCCCTGTTTATTTCCAAAGTGGTGCATTTGCTACTGATCTGGGTGGTGCTGCGTTCTCTATCCTCTCTGCTCAACGCGATGAACATGTATTACGAAACCAAATCCAGGGCCAAAGAGCGACCTATTAAAGGATACATTCAGGTTACGATTATCGCCCTGTACGTGATCGGAATCATCATTATGATCGGCATTCTGACCGGTCAATCCATCTGGGTTCTGTTCAGCGGCATCGGCGCCATGACCGCCATTGTGTTGTTGATATTCAGAGATACACTCCTGTCATTTGTGGCCGGGATTCAGATCACCAGCTACGATTTGATCCGCGTGGGCGACTGGATCGAGATGCCGGCTTACGGCGCGGACGGCGATGTGGTGGATATCGCTTTGCACACCATCAAAGTCCAGAATTGGGACAAAACCATTACGGTGATTCCCACCTATAAAATCACGGAAAATTCGTTTAAGAACTGGCGCGGCATGCAGATGTCCGGCGGGCGGCGCATCAAACGACCGCTTTACATCGACCAGAACAGCATTAAACTTTGCACGCCCGAGATGCTGGAAAAATTCCGGCGCATTCACTTGTTAACCGACTACATCGACCGCAAGCAAAAGGAACTGGAAGAATACAACCGTAAACACCACATCGACGACAGCGTGCTGGTTAACGGCCGGCGCATGACCAATATCGGTACCTTCCGCGCCTATGCCCTGGAATACCTGAAGCATCACCCCAAATTGCGCCACGATATGACCACCATGGTGCGTCAACTGCCGCCCGGACCCAATGGCTTGCCCATGGAAATATACGTTTTTACCAGCGATACGGTCTGGGAAAATTACGAAGCCATTCAGGGCGATATCTTCGATCATCTTTTGTCCATCGTTCCGGAATTTGAACTGCGCATTTTCCAGAATCCCAGCGGCCGCGATTTCCGGGAAGCGCTGGAAGCGCGGGTGATGGGGAACGCGTAAACATACCCTGGCATGACAAATTTCCCTTGAAAAGGAGGCATGGGGGGTTGGTTGTTTGGTTAATGAGTGATTGGGTTACTGGACTATTACAATTCGTGCCAATATTCTGCTGCTCTGAAGGAGCGCAATGTGTGTAGCCCGGCGCAGGTGGACGGGGCAAACGGAAGCCCGTCAATCGCAACCCTGAAGGGTGAAATATAAAGAAGCCCCCAGGGAGATTTCAATTTCCAAACTTTCCATTTTCATTTTTAGACTCGTTTTTAGTTGAACCCTTTAAGGGTTCCTTTTGAGGGTTGTCGTATATTCCCCGGAGTGCTGATCCGGGTTATTCATGCAGTGGTTCTTCCAAGGCTTTTAGGGTTTTAGGTTATTGGCGGTTGGGCTATTGATTCTTCCATAACCGGAAAAAATTTGCCGTTCATATTTTTCTTCACAAATAAAAATTTCCGCCATGCGAAACAGTTTCATTTGTATTCATATCCCTTTCATTCGTATAATTATTTTTAGCGCTGTAAACAAAAATACATCTAAAAGGAGCACCTATGGAAGCTATAAACGCCGGTAAACCCACCTGGAAATTCCCGCGGGAATTCTGGCTGGCCAACTTGATGGAACTTGCCGAACGGGCTGCGTATTATGGTTTTTTCATCGTCCTGACGCTGTTTCTAACCGACATCGTCGGTTTTAACGATAAAGAAACGGGCGTGGTGGCTGGCATCTTCTTTGCCGGGCTGTATTTGCTGCCGCCGTTTGTGGGCGCCATTGCCGACCGGATCGGATTTAAAAACGGGCTGATTCTGGCTTTTTCACTGTTAACCACCGGGTATTTCTTCCTGGGCGTCTATAAGGGCAAACTGGCGGTCATTTTTTTCCTGTTTGTGATTCTGATCGGCGGCTCCTTTATTAAACCGCTGATTACCGGAACGGTAGCCAAAACCACCGACGAAGCCAATCGGGCGCGCGGCTATTCCCTGTTTTACTGGATTGTCAATATTGGCGCGTTTAGCGGCAAGACGTTCGTACCCTACATTCGCCAGGGATTAGGACTGGAATATGTGAATTTCTTTTCTGCCGGCATGGCATTTCTGGGGCTTCTTTTCGCCATATTTCTTTTTAAACCGATTGACCGGGATGAAGAACAAAAGTCGGTGAAAGATGTATTTCGGGCGCTGGTCAAAATTTTCACCACGCCGCGCCTGATTATCTTAACCTTGATTGTTACCGGATTCTGGCTGATCCAGCATCAATTATACGCCACCATGCCCAAATATGTCATTCGCATGCTGGGTGAAAGCGCCAAACCGGAATGGCTGGCTAATGTAAATCCCTTGGTGGTCGTAATTTTTGTGGTCTGGATTACTCAGATAATGAAAGGTGCCAGAGCGGTGACCTCCATGTTTGTGGGCATGCTGCTGATGCCCTTCTCTGCTTTGGCCATGTCCGCCGGACCGTTCCTGGAATCGTTTACCGGCGGAGAGCTTTCCTTCCTGGGTATGATTATGATGCACCCCTTAACGCTTATGATGATCATCGGAATTGCCATTCAGGGTCTGGCGGAATGTTTCATTTCCCCCCGATTCCTGGAATATTTCTCACTCCAGGCGCCAAAAGGAGAAGAAGGCCTTTATCTGGGCTTCAGCCATTTACACTCTTTCTTTTCCGCGCTGGTGGGATTTATTATGTCGGGATTTTTACTGGATTACTATTGTCCCGATCCCGATACGTTGCCGCAGAGAATTTCCGCCGCGGAAAAGGCAGCATATTATGCCCATGCCCATTATATCTGGTATTACTTTGTGGCGATTGGATTAACAGCGGCGGTGGCATTACTCATTTTCAAGGTTGTTACAGAAAAAATCGATGCCAAAAAAATAAAGGCGGCGGGAACACAGGCGTAAGGCGGCATATACCTGTCTTTCTATTTAAGATAGAAAATTTACGGAAAGTGAATTTTATCAGGCCGGCTCAGGGTACTGTTGCCGG
>CAZJNP010000208.1:0-5406 GCA_964547355.1 uncultured Calditrichaceae bacterium | reverse complement strand
GCTTTAATCCCTGCCACGTGTTTTTGAGCGGCTTCTTGATCGGGAATCTTGGCTTTTTTACCATCTACTTTCAGCAAACGCACTTTGAACGGTTCCAAAGCGTCGTCTTGCAGCAGGGCGGTAATGGTCCAGAATTCCTCGGGTTTAAATTCCCGGATTTCCTGTTCGCGCTCGCAGATTAATCGCAGCGCCACAGATTGTACTCTTCCGGCGCTCAAACCACGGTAAATGGTTTCCCACAGCACCGGGCTTACTTTGTATCCCACAATCCGATCCAGCACCCGGCGCGCCTGCTGAGAATACACGCGGTTCATATCGATCGGACGTGGCGACTGCATGGCCTGTTCCACCGCCGATCGGGTGATTTCATTGAATTCCACTCGGTGTACATGCTGCGGTTCTTTGTTCAAAACACTGGAAATGTGAAAGGCAATGGCCTCCCCTTCCCGGTCAGGGTCTGTTGCGATATAAACTTCCTGGGCTTCTTTAGCCTGCTTGCCGAGTTCTTTAATAATTTTTTCCTTACCGCGGATTTTTACATACTGCGGCTTGAAACCATCCTCGATATTGACACCGAATTTGGTCTTCGGCAAATCAATAATATGCCCGACGGAAGCAGTAACGATGTAATTTTTGCCTAAATATTTATTGATGGTTTTGGCTTTTGCCGGTGATTCAACGATAACTAAGGATTTTTGAGCCATATAGTAATTTTTTTCTTTTTTCCTAATAATGTGTTTTATTAAATCTTGATGCTATTACTGATAATGTGCGTTTATTTCCGGATTTTTAACTAAAAAGGGCACGATTCCTGGAAGAACCACCCGGGAAATCCGGTACGGAACGATTAATGAATGGTATTGCTTCCTTTTGGGAAGACGAACCCTTCCCAGGAGTTATGTTTAGACTCCAGTCCGAAAATGATGGAGGCAACAATAGATTTAATATCGTCTATAGTAATCGTGGCGGTGCCAAGTGAAAGCGCTCTGTCAATAACCGATTCCACATCCATATCCGACAACAAGCCCAGATGACGCATCTCCAGCAGATATCCGTAAGCCTCCGGATTGATCACCAGCCGCTCCACGTCATGTAAAATCCTGGCCGACCGTTCCAGGTAATTAAACTCGTCTTCTTCTACGCTGCGATCCTGCCAAAAATTGGCGATCCATTTAAAAGCTAAGCTGATTTCATCCGAAGTGTAACCCTGAGACAGCAATTCTTCCGATAAACGGGTATAATTCTGAGCCTGCTGTTTATGACGGAATTCTTTCAATAAATATACAATTATTTCGACTAAACGTTCTTCCATTTTTCACCTGCTGTTGAAACTTTCATTTGAAAATACTACATCCTTGTAAGAAAATCAAGCAAGTGGAACAATCCAGCCCAATTTTAAAAGGTGTTTCTGTTTTAAAAAAGAATTGTGTGGAACTCGTCAATTTTCTTGATTCGATTGCCTCAGGCTCCTTTATTCTGCCACTGTACGCATATCCTCCAAAGTAAGCTGTAGCCTCTCGGTTCCCTGCCAATTGTTAATATTTAACCGGAATGCTACATCAACCAGCTGTCCGAATTTGAGAATGTCCTTGTATTCCCCTGCATTCCACCAGACGCATTCAAAAATCTGGTTTCCCTTTTGTACATATAATTTGAGATGCTTGCCGTTGGTCATGGTCATCATCTCACGAATACGGGCTTTTTCCATCATGAACACAGGTTCGGGATTGGTCTCTCCAAAAGGGCCCACATCTTGAATGACGCGTGCCAACGTCAGGTTGATCTGATCAATATCAACCACAGAATCCACAACAAGTTCCGGAACCAGGTCGTCTTCCTTAATCAATTCGCTGGCGTAGGCGATGAATTCCCGTTTAAAATCTTCGTATTTATTCGGCGCGATGGTTAATCCGGCCGCTTTATGGTGACCGCCGTAATTCAGAAAATAATGGCTGAAATGGGTAAGAGCGTTGGTGACATGGAACGCGTCGATACTGCGCGCCGAGCCCACATAATTCCCCTGTTCATCACGGGTAAAAGCAAAGGCCGGGCGGAAAAACCGCTCCTTCAATTGTCCGGAAACCAGACCAATCAAACCGGCTTGCCATTCTTCATTTTCCACAAAAATCACCTTCTCCATCTCATGCGGATTACTTGCGATCGCATCCAGGGCATGATTCAAATAGTCCATTTGCAGCACCTGCCGTTTCCGGTTCAACTTATCAAGATAGGCAGCCAGGTCTTTGGCTTCGATTTCCGACTCCGAGATTAAAAGTTTAACTGAAGTGTCCGCCTCTTCCAGGCGTCCGGATGCGTTTAATCGGGGCGCTAAAAAATAACCCACCGTAATAGGTGTAATGACTTTATTTTTAACGCCGCTGATCTTTTTTAATTCCACCAGACCTGGTTTGCGGGTGCCGGAAAGCACCTTTAATCCAAACTTGACCATGGCGTAATTTTCGTCGCGCAGAGGCATGACATCCGCGATGGTACCAATCGCCACCAGGTCTAAATGATTCAGCAGAAATTGCTTGTAGTCATTTTCCGGCATGAGCTTCTGCCCGAGGGCATAAATGAGCTTAAACACCACCGTCACACCGCAGATGGTTTTAAAGGGGTATTCGGAGTCCACGCGGTTCGGATTTACCACGGCGTAAGCCGGGGGCAGGGTACCTTCCTGCAAATGATGATCGGTAATCAGCACATCAATGCCTAATTGAGCCGCCCGTTCCACGGCCTGATGTGCTGTAATGCCGTTGTCCACCGTAATGATCAAGGTGGCGCCTTTGGTGGCAATCTGTTCCACGCTCGAAGGACGTAACCCATAGCCGTCTTTTTCCCGGCTGGGCAAAACAAACTCAACCGGTTGTCCTATTTTTCGAAAGAAATAAATCATCAACGCCGTGGAGGTGATGCCATCCACATCGTAATCGCCAAAGACGACGATTTTTTCTTCCTGTTCAATGGCTTGCTTAATGCGCTCTACGGCCTTCGTCATATCCGGCAAAAGATAAGGATCGTGCATCCGGTCGGAGAGTTTGAACGGGTCCAGATGATCGGGAGGCAGGTTCCGGTTCTCAAGAATAACATCAATGACCGAACGATTAACATCCGTATTTAAAATTTTCCATCTTTTTTTGGGGAGCATAATTCCTGTTCTATATTTTTTTATTTTCTTTGCAAATTCAGGAGGCTGCATAAGCGGCCGGGAATCTTTTTACCCTTTTCCGCTGCCTCAAAAATATTCTTTTCGTAAATACAAACCTAAAAGGCCATTATAAGCAAAATATCATTTTAAAGCAAAGAAAGCCTTTACGTGTTTGTAACGGATATTAAAGACTTGATATCGTCGATAAACGGCGAGCGCTTTTGTAACCGACCAAAGCGATTTTGAACCGCTGTAAAAACCACTTCCTCCCGTCCGCGCGTCATGCCCACATACAACAACCGCTTTTGTTCTTCCAGTTTTTCGTTAACCGGACGGTCGTCTTCTTCGTCTTTTTTATATGCAAAAAAACTGGGCATTTGTTCATCCTCCATACCGGAGATGATCACGCGCTCAAATTCCAGTCCCTTTGCTGCATGAAATGTAAGCAAGGAAACCGCTTCTACTTCTTCCAGATTATCCTGACTATTCACTAACGAAAGTAAGGACAGAAATTCGGCAATGGCCTGCTCCACCGGTAGCTGGTTAAATTCATTGGCAGTCGATAAAACACGCTGGAAAAACTCCTCTTCACTTTCGTAATTGTCGGATGACGTGCGCGCCCGTTCGCGTATGCGCAGGATGTTTTGCAGTAGCTCCTCTTCATCAATTCCGAATTTACCCGCATACGTTTTACGAATAGCGGAAAATGGTGAAGTTAGTTTTTTAATCCCTGCGATAAAATAGATGCGATCTTCAGCCGCGGAAATTTTATTTTCCAGGATATTGCCCAACGCTACAAATTCAGCCAAATCTTCGGCCTGTGTTTTTTTTTCCATTTGTTTGTTGATCAACAACAAGCGCTGGAAAATTTCATGCAGCACCTTTACGTCGTCCAATGCCCGGTGCCGGGTACCGGCGTCTAACCGGAAACGCTGCGCTAGACCGTCGATGGAATTTTGCTGATTGGGAAACAGATTGCGCGCAAAGATCAAAGAATCGTAACGCGTATTTTTGATGCGCGGTAAGTTTTTTCCCCTGCTGATTCGATCCATAATTTTGAAATCGAAACTATAGCCATTATGGGCGACCAAAAGTGCATCGCCAATGAATTCCTGGAAACGTGGCCAAATTTCTTTTATCGTAGGCGCGTGCTTTATGTCTTGTTGCGAGATGTGATGCACTTCTTGCGCGTCCTGCTCAATTATCTGCTCCGGGTTGACCAGTTCCTGAAACTCAGCGACGATTTCGCCATTTTGTACTTTGACGGCGGCGATTTCAACAATACCGCAGGTATCCGGGTTTTTGCCAGTGGTTTCCAGATCAAAAACCACGTAATTGCTAAATATTTCATCCGGTGCAATTAACTGCGCCTGCAGCCAGCGGAACAGTTCGGATAAGGCGCCTTTACGACGATCGGTATGGCTTTTAAAAAGCAGTTCATATTTGCCCGGCACCTTGTCCAAAGGAAAAGGCTCCAGAAATAAAATAAAATCGCTGGCTTTTACATGGATCAGTTTTTCCTGATCCAGCAGATGCACCTGCCGCTTGAGGGCTTTTTCCAACAACTGCTGACCGATATACTGTACTTGCGGATCGCTATGATACAACCACAAACTGATATTATCCCTGCGGCAATGGATTTTTTCGTATGGAATATTTTCCAGCCGCCTGACCTGTGTTTGTAAATAGGAGTATTCCAGCTCTTTAATGCCTTTTAATATTTCGGTAATCAGCCGATTAAAAGAAAAAAAGGACTTTAGATTGACCAGATTCGCAATATTGCCGATAAACGTATTTAACTGATTACGTAGTTGATAACTAATATCCTCGCGGGCGGCAAAATCATTTAACGCCTTTTTGAACGTGGTCTGGTTTAACCTCTGCAAATTCTGAATCTGTTTGTAGAGATGATGTCCGAGTTCGGTTTCCACCAATTCTTCCAGCGTGAGCGTATCCGAAGGATCGCGGATTAAATGGAGATATAGTAGAATTCTCTTCATCACAGGATGATCGGCCAGGTTGCGCCCTGCAGCTAACTGATATGGAATTTTTTCTTTCAGCAAAAAAGGAGATAGCTTTTCTCCGAAAATATGACGCGGATACAGGATAGCCATTTGGGAAAATGCAATTTGATGGTTCTTATGCCAATCCGTGATTTTTTTAATGATATATTTAATTTCCTCGCTCTCCGTGCGAAAAAAGAAAGCTTTGATCTGTGTGTGATTATCATGCACGCTGCGAATCATTTTATCCGGATG
>CAZJNP010000207.1:0-5407 GCA_964547355.1 uncultured Calditrichaceae bacterium | reverse complement strand
GGTGTGTATTTATACAGATTAAAGGCCGGAGACAGGGAAGCGGTTGGTAAAATGCTGCTGGTACGGTAGGAAAAACCGATGGTACATACATTTTAATTCAACCGATACAGCGATAGCCTTGATACCGCATCGTTTATGGTTCGAATTGATTCGAAAGGTAAATGAATATGAAGTTTTTTATTGTCGTTTTCATTATGTTGTTATCATTTACTATGGTAACAGCGCAATCAGGTGATAAAAAAGTCAAGAAAGATGCGGTGTATTTATTGGCTGGAACTTGGCAAATGACAGGCCACGTAATGAACCAACCGGTTGTATACCGGGCGGAAGGTAAGTGGATATTGGATCATCAGTTTTTCCGTTTTACGATGGAGGATGTACAGGAACCTCCTGAATACCAGGCGCAGGTATTTATCGGTTATGATAGTTCAAAGACAAACTATATTGTTCATTGGCTTGATGTTTTTGGCGGAGAATATTCCAGAACTCTGGGATTTGGGAAAGTAGATGCAGATAGCGTTCGAATTGTTTTTGCTTACCAGAATCGGCCATTCAGGGATACCATTATGATTGCTGAGGAACAAAACAGCGGGGAATTTCTTATTGAATATAAAACCCCGAATGGTGAATGGAAAGAGTTTGCCCGTTATAAAATGAAAAAGGTTAAATAGAAAAAAATATGTACATCCAATTATAAGTATTACAACCATAAATAATATGTAATACTATGATAAAAAAGACGGCTAAAAGCTTTTATCGGATCTAAAAAAGACTCGTTTAATATATTTAAACGAGGCGCATATTTTTTTGAACTAAAACAGGGTATGTTTCGTTGTAAGAGCTGAAAGAACATTGCAAAGGAGGGACTGGTTAAACATGTTTGGCGGAAAAGCGGTAAAGACCCCGATACCGGAACGCGAACGCCTGAGTATGTTATATGATCGCTATAGAAATGAATACGATGCCGCATTGAAAAAAATGCAGCGAAGGTTGCGTAAAATTCTGCTAAAAACGGATATTAATTTCAATATTAAGTTTCGGTTGAAATCGTTTGACAGCTATTTCAATAAAATTTTGCGCCAGCGCAAACAAAACATTTATCCTATTGCCATCAATGATTTAATCGGTTTACGCGTGATTGTCCCATTCCTGGAAGATGTGGATAGCATCCAGGATTTAATCAAAGAACATTTTTCCATTGCAGAAATCGAGTACAAAGGAGCAGATAACTCTTTTCGGGAATTTGGCTATTCTTCCGTTCATATACTGGTTGACCTTCCGCCAGGAATCATCGAAAACTCAATCCCATATGTGCGTAAAACATGTGAAATACAATTGCGTACCATTTTACAGGACGCCTGGGCAGAAGTGGAACATGAACTGGTTTATAAAGCTAATATTTCTTTATTAAACGGTTCCATCAAACGCAAGCTGGCTTCTCTGAACGCTTCGCTGACCCTATCGGACATCATCTTCCAGGAGATCAGGGATTATCAGAAAAGTATCGCACAATGGCAGGCACAGCGTCAGAATCATTTTATGGAAAAAATTCAGGAAGGACAGGATATTTCCATTTTATCCGCACTGGAAGTGCCGCAGGCGGTACCCACGGAAACGGAACTTACTTTGGAGACCTTAAAGCCCAAGAATGAACTGGAGAGTTTAATTTTTGAAGCGCTTGAGGCACACAGTAACAACCGGATCGAACAGGCCTTAAATATCTATTCGAAAATTCTAAGAATGAAGCTAAATCCCAAAATCCGGTCGATTATTTACAATCACCGTGGAATGGCTTATTTTGTCCAATCCGAGTATGATAAAGCGGTAAAGGATTTTTCGCGTGCCATCGACTACGATCCACAGAACATTAAGGCGTTTAATCACCGCGGACTCAGCTTTCGCATGTTGCGCCAGTATGACCGAGCACTGCTGGATTTTGAAACGTCACTGGAGATGGATCCCTATCAACATGAAACTTACCATATGCGGGCATTGACTTTTTTTGATATGAATGACCTGGCGCGTTCTCTGGACGATTGCGAAAAGGCTTTAAGCATAAATAAGGATTTTGCCCCGGCCAAGCATTTAAAACGGGTGGTCAGTTCGAAGTTGGGTTTTTAACAGAATCAAGAATTTCTCTGATTTTTTCCGTGATTTGATCGGGCGTAAATGGTTTCTGTAAGAAATGAAGCCCATGTTTGGCCAATCCGCGCTGAATGATTTCATTATCCGTATAGCCAGAGATGTACAGCACAGGAATTTCTCCATAGGTTGTCGTAAGATGTTTTACCATATCAATGCCATTCATGCCCGGCATAACGATATCCGTTATAATCATATCGACGCCGTCTTTTTTGTTTTTATATATTTCCAATGCTTCTTCAGCATTGTAGGCTTGTAACACGTCATAGCCATACTGCTTAAGCATAGTGCTGACCATCCGGCTTAAACTGACCTCATCCTCCACCAGTAAAATCCGTTCATTTCCGTGTAATTTGGCTTTTTTGATCTCTGTTTTTGTTTCCGGTTCGATTTGTTTGTCAGCGCAAGGGAAATAGATGTTAAAACAGCTTCCTTTGCCCGGTGTACTGTCCACCCAGATGTAACCGTTGCTTTGTTTAACAATGCCAAAAACTGTCGAAAGCCCCAGCCCGGTGCCTTTGCCTTTTTCTTTGGCGGTAAAAAAGGGTTCGAAAATTTTGCTGATGGTTTCCTTGTCCATGCCGATGCCCGTGTCGCAAACAGAGAGCAGGACGAAGCGGGAATGGTTTGTTTCAAACGGCAGGGAAGTGTGCTTTGGTTCGCTGTGCACAGCTTTTGTTTCAATCGTCAACACACCACCCTGTGGCATGGCGTCTCTGGCGTTAACGGCTAAATTCATAATGATCTGACCGATTTGTCCGGGATCGGCAAAAATAGGACACAGACGTTTATCGGTAAGGATTCGCAGTGTGATGTTTTCACCGATTAACCGTTTCAGCATTTTGCCTGTTTCTTTAATTTGTTGATTTAAATCCATGATTCTAGGTTTCAGCAATTGTCTGCGGCTGAAGGCCAGCAGTTGTTGGGTTAAGTTTTGCGCTCTTTCACTGGCCAAATCGAGTTCCCGCAAACTTTCATGCAGTGTTTGATCCTGTTTATAATCCTGTAGCAATAAATAGGTGTAACCGCGGATGATGGAAAGCAAATTATTGAAATCATGCGCAATACCGCCGGCTAATTTTCCGATGGCTTCCATTTTTTGGGCCTGACGTAGTCTTTCTTCTAATGTGATACGCTCGGTGGTTTCCGTGGCAATACTCAATGCCTGATGTACTATGCCGGTTTCAGACGGAATCGGTTGAATACTTATATGGAAATAACGTTTTTTACCATTTAAAATAATATCGGCATCGATCGATTTTCCTTTTCCGGATTTAATAACTTCGCGTATTTCATTTAACATGGGTTGGGCATAGACCCTCGGAACTACTTCGCTAAGCGACCGTCCCACAAAATCTTCCGGCTTTCCTCCTAATCGCTTAGCAGCAGTATGATTTAGAAATGTGAACACACCTTCGATGTTAATAGAATAAATACTTTCTTTAATACTTTCGACTAACATGCGATATTTGTTTTCGCTTTCTCGCAATAGATTTTCTACCTGTTCCCGAAATCGTACCTGATTATTCAGTTTTGTGTTAATTTCTTCTAAAAAGAGGTTGCGGCGCCGGATGGCGGAAATACGCAGGAAGTATAATAACCAGATTAGCGCAAAAAACATAAGCATGGCGCTGATTCTGAACCACCAGGTTTGCCAGAAGGGTGGCAGAATGGTAAAGGAAATGCTCAAAGGTTCTGTCCATATTCCGGCGTAGTTGGAACCTTTGATATACAGGGTGTATGTTTTTGGGGGTAAGTTTACCAGGTTAAGCTGATGGCGGTTCCCTAAAGAGTGCCATTCATTGTCCATGCCTTCCAGTTTATATATAAAACGGTTACGTGAAGGGTATGAATAATCCGTTAATGCGAATTCGATATTAAAGGAGTAATTATCATAGGGTAAAGTGAAATGTTCCGGATTTGAGATAATGTGTTTCTTTTTACTTTGATGGATCGGAGAATCGGATGCGGTAAAAAACTCGAAATTCGAAATGATTAATTTAAAATTTTTCTCTTCATCCTCACGAAATGGCTGAAAAAGAACCACAGATTTCATTGTCCCAAATACCAGATAATTATTGGGTAAGCGCAAACAGGCGTTTTGAAAAAAGCCCAAATTAGTAAGACCGTCACGCTGGGAATATCTGTACAGGTAATTGGAGGAGGGGTCCAGCGCTAATAACCCATTGTTAGTCCCAATCCATAAACAATGTGCATGGTCTTCGATAATCGAATTAATTGGTACGCCGCGTAAGTCCGGATATTCTTTCACTTCCCGGAACACCTGCTTGGAAGGATCGAAAATTAACATTCCTTTATATGTTCCTATCCAGAAAAGTCCATCTTGGGTTATGTGGACGGTATGGATCCCATTAAATACGGAAAGAATGGAATCAGCCTTTACAAATTCAAATGCTTGAGATTTTGGGTTGTATACACCCAGTTTTTTCTTTAAAGCAACCCAGATTTTTCCCTGCAGGTCGGGAAAAATTTTTTTAACAGGTGCCACGCTGTATGTTTCATCCGGACTGTTTTTTTTAAAAATAAACCGACGTAGTATTTTATCCTTTTTTGTATCATACAGAAACAATCCATGTTTAAAAGTGCCAACCCATAACGTTCCGTTTTTTTCCTGATAAATATCGGAGACGGAGTATTGTTTATTATTTAAAAAGTAAATTTTTTTTATGGAATGATTTAAGTAATTGAATTTCCATAAGCCATAAACACGCATTCCGATCCAAAGGACGGGTTCCGAAATGTCTTTGGCCATACAATAGATGTTTTTTATTTGATGCTCATCATCAGACGGAACGGGTTGTAATCTCATCCTCGTTTTATTCTTAAAGTTAAGCTTAAAAAGGCCGTTGTTATATGAACCGATCCAAAGCGTTCCGTTCTCTGTTTGTGCAAGAGAAGTGAACAGGATTTTTTTGTTCTCTCTGTATTGAAAATTTAAAAAAGAGGTTTTAGGATGTGATGCTTTATTAAGCCCGTGTCCCAATGTACCAAACCACAGACTGCCAGAGCGATCCTCATACACGGAAATGATATTACTTCTCGATAATTCGGTTATGCGATTATTTTTTGGTTTGTATATGACCATTGTTTCGTATCGGGGATTAAAACGCATGATGCCCATTCCGTATGTTCCCACCCAGATTTCCCCATTTTTTGCTATGAGAAGCGAGGTTTGAAAATTCGTGCGCGCTTCATAGGATCGTTTGGGCTTTTTGAAAACAGATATTTTATTATTGTTTAAATC
>CAZJNP010000206.1:0-5458 GCA_964547355.1 uncultured Calditrichaceae bacterium | reverse complement strand
GTGTATGGCCCTTTACCGGTTTTTTAATCGGGGTATGATGTTTCACCGTATCGCCTTTAGAGTTAATCACAACGTAATCGAATTGGTAATAATTCTGCGCACCGCCTGGCTGGTAGGGAAGATTATTTAGTTCCACATAGTAAAAAAGCAAGGGTCGGATCAAATCGAAGACAGAACCGGGATTTGGCACCACTTTTAAACCGTTCTTAGAGAACACAGAAGGGGTTTTAGCCGTATCACGGGTGACACTAGTGCACAATTCAAGATCGGAAAGGAATAAATCCGGTTTGGGTTCGATGGTTTTAATATCCAGGCTGTAATTGCCAGAATAACCGGATTTATTGTCATTCAGGATTAACTTTGCCTGATATTTACCATAAGGTATCACCACGTTAAAAATGTCCACAAAGCGATTCAGATTTTTTAACCGTGATGTATCCTGGGTCGTGTTAGTAAACTTATGGGTAATATCGCGAATGATTTTTCCGTTCTTGAGGATTTGCAACTGGGTATTAAAAGCGGCAACCAGATTACCCGATTCTTCTCGTGTGTATTTAAGATTTCCCTGGAATACGGAAAGATAAACCTGCACAAATGCCGAGGTGTCCGTATCGTAGAAAGAAGAATAATCGGCGCTTATGGGGATAAATTTTAACTGGGCCCAAATTAAACTTGGCAAAATTAAAACAAAAAATAATTTTTTCATAACACACCTTATTTAGTTTATGAAAATTTTACTGAAACCAATTTTGAAATCCCTTCTTCTTCCATAGTCACACCGTACATAGTGTTTGCTGCTTCCATGGTGCGTTTATTATGTGTGACTACGATGAACTGGGTATTTTTCGAAAAATCCCTCAATGCCTGTGTAAATCGTCCAATATTTATATCATCCAAAGGGGCATCCACTTCGTCTAAAATACAAAAGGGACTCGGTTTCACCAGATAAATGGCAAAAAGAAGCGAAATGGCGGTTAATGTCTTTTCTCCACCGGATAGCAGGGACAGGGTCTGGAGCATACGTGCTTTGGTGCGCACCTCGATTTCTATATCCGCTTCCAGAGGATCGCTATTCTCTTCCAATTTAAGCGTTCCTTCGCCTCTTTCAAAAAAGGATTTAAACACCTGCTCAAAATTTTCTTTTATGGCGTTAAAGGTTTCCAGGAATTGCGTTCGGGCTGTTTTATTAATCTTGTCGATCGTTTCGAACAGAGATTTTTCGGCGTTTAGCAGATCGTCCCGTTGCTTGGTTAAAAAGTCCAGCCGTTCTTTTTCCTTTTCATATTCGGTTACGGCCAAGGGGTTGACTGGTCCAAGATTCTTAATCCGTTGCTTAAGCACTTCGATACGTTCTTCGGATTCTTTTTCGTCCAGACCGTCGTAAGGAAATCCGATTTCAATATCTTCCGAATACTCTTTTAGCATTTGCTCCCGTAGGGTCTCCGCTTTGTAGCGGTGTTCGTTAATTTTAAGCTCCAAAGCACGGGTCTTTTCCAGTGTTGAATCGTGTTGTCGTCGGTATTTTCTGGTTTCTTCTTCTACTTCGATGATTTTGGTTTGAACTTCCTGATAACGCTGCTCGATGGCATTTTTCGAATCTTCCAACAGATCGCGTTCTTCCCATAATTTTTTCTGCGTTGTACGGCGCTCTTTGGTTTCTTTTTCTATTTTTACGATTGTTTGATCGATTTGTTCTATTTCGTTTTCATGGTGCTGGATGCGTTTTTCCAGGTCCTGTATTTCCAGCCGCGTGCGGTTTAAATCACGTTCCCGGTTATCGATTTTATTCTGCAGATTGGTAACATTAATACGCGCCTGTTGAACTTCGTTTAACAGATCGTTCAACAAATCGCTGTTTTGCTCGTATTCGGAGGTTCTGCGGATGGTTTCTTTTTCCAGCTCGTTGAGCGCTTGTTGTTCATTCGTTAACTTTTGCTGCAAATTTTGTAATCCATCTTGCTCCTGCTGAAGCTCTTTTTCAAGTTGAGCAATCTTTTGTTCTTTCTGCTGCAATTCCGATTTGTTCTTTTGAAATTCATAATCGAGCTGGCTCTCTTCCTTGTCGAGCTCCACGGCGCGTTCGTAATGGAGATTCAAATCCGTGTTTAACTTGCTCTTTTGTTCAGTTAAAACCTGTGCATTATCCTGAGCACGTTTTAATTCTTTTTCCAGAGCGGTAATGGATTTTTCCGTTTCCTCAATGAGCGCTCCATATTTTTTCAAGCGTTGCTTGCGGCCAAGAATAGAGCTTTGTGCATCCTTTTTAGCACCGGCGGAGATTTCACGGTTGAAATTAATAATCTCGCCTTCAGGGGTAATGATACGCAATGCCGGGTATTGCTCGGCGATTCGTAATGCGGCATCCAGGGATTCGGCCACGGCAATGTCGCCCAGCAACAAGTCGAGCAATTTTTGATATTCCGGAGGGCTTTGAATGAACTCCGTTAAAAAAGTAAGACTCGTATCGCTGATTTGCGGTTTCTGATAGTTTATTTGCTGGATTTTATCGAGCGGCAGTAGCGTAATTCTGCCCTTATTTTCTTTCTTTACCAACCGAATGATTTCGCGCGCACATTTCACGCTATCTACCAGAATATAATCCAGCGTGTTTTCCAGCAGCGATTCCACCGTACGGGCGTAAGGTTCGCGGACGGTGAAAACATCGCTTAAAGGCCCGATCAGGCCGGGTATTTTATCGCGCTGACTCATTACAAACTGGGTACTCAGGGAATGCCCTTCGTAATTCGCGATGATCTGTTCAAAAAACTGTTTCCGAGACTTGTATTGCTCAAGCTGAGCGAGCAGTTCACGTTTTTTCTGAGTCAGTTCTTCAATTTTAGTTTTTAGCGCTTGCTCTTTTTCCTGAACCTGATCGAGTTCAGATTTGACTTTATTGCGCCGGCTGCTCACCTGTTGTTTTTCTTCTTCGAGTGCGCTTTTTCGCGTTTCAAGAGATTTTAACAGGGTTTGATGTTCGTTAATTTGTTCTCGTACGTTTTGCAGTTGCTCATGTTTGAACTGTATTTGCAGTTCGTGTTGTTTTAGTCGGTCTTTACTTTGGGATACTTCCTGAAATTTCTGCCGGAAGGTGCTGTTCAGGCGTTCAATTTCCTGTTTTTCTTTCTGAAGTTTTTCCAGCTCCGCTTTGCGGTCTGCTTCAATTTCGGCATATTTGGCATCCACATCTTCTTTGTTTGCTAATAATTCATTAAGCTCCTGCTCGTACAGGGTCATATTTTCCTGGAGCAGCTGGATTTTTTTATGAAAATCCTCTATTTCTGCGGTATAGCGGGCGCGGGTTTTAACCAGCTCCTCCGAGCGGGTTTCCGCCACCGCCTGCTCTTGATTGATCTGGGATACTTTTACATCCAGTTCATGGAGCTGGCGGTTTATTTCTTGCAATTGTTTTTCCGTTTCCAGCCGTTCCCGTTTATAATCTTCCAGCAGGGCTTCATCCATTGTGATTTGATGATGGGCTTCTTCTTTAACCTTACTGGCCTCCTGCAACTGTCGGGTAAGAGGACGAATTTCATCCAGTAAATGGTGGTAGCGAAAACGCGCCAGATCGATTTCCAGCTTTTTTAATTCTTCGGTATAGTTCAGATATCGCCGGGCTTTACCCACCTGACGGGAAAGAGAATTTACCGTTTTTTGCACTTCGCTGATGATATCGTTGACGCGGTTAAGATCCATCCGGGTGGCTTCCAGTTTCCTTAAGGCCGATTTACGACGAATTTTATATTTGATCACACCTGCGGCTTCTTCGAACAATTGACGCCGTTCTTGTTTGTTCTCGCTTAATATGCTTTCTACCATCTTAAGTTCGATAACGGAATAGGAATTTGGCCCCAGGCCCGTATCCATAAACAGATCGAGCACGTCTTTCAGGCGTACCGGAGTGTTGTTGATTAGGTATTGACTTTCGCCGGAACGGTAAAGGCGGCGGGAAATGACCACTTCATTAAAATCGGTTTTGAGGATTCCCTTATTATTTTCCAGCGTTAAAGAGACTTCGGCCATGCCCATGGGTTTGCGGTCTTTACTGCCGTTAAAGATCACGTTTTCCATTTTATCGCTGCGGAGGGTTGTGGTGCGCTGTTCTCCCAGTACCCAGCGAATGGCATCAACAATATTCGATTTTCCGGAGCCATTCGGACCGATGATGCAGGAAATACCTTCGTTAAATTGTAAGGATGTTTTTTGGGCAAAAGATTTAAAACCAATTAATTTTAATTTAGAAAGATACATGCGTCTCCAGATTGGTAAAATTAAAACAGAGCAGCAGAGTTTAAAATTAATTTCAAATATTCTATCCAGCCGCTCATGGGATCGAAAACAGCAAATAAGATAAGCAAAGGAACGAAGCAAGACAATAGGGTAAGAACGAAAACTTTGGAGAAGCGGACAATAAAAAGAACTCGGATACCGTTAATTATTCGAAAATAAGCCCATATCATAAAAAACAGAAAAATGGATATCGTCAAATGCAAGGAAATATATTTTCCCAAAAAAGGGTAAAGCACAAACGCAAACGGAAGCATAAACAAAACCGGAATCCCGGACCACCAGCCGATGGCAATGACCTGACGAAAACGAACGCGTTTTCCAGTTAATACGCCAATGATTTGCAAAATGATGCTCAGCACCATGGGTAAAAATAAGAAAAATAAAAATAAAACGCCTGTAAGTATATAAGGCTTTAAACTTAAGGTTAAAAACTGAGTGTAAAGCCCTATGGGAGCAAGGAACAACGCACAGATCTCCTGAAGCAAAAAAGATGAATTGTAATAATAAAGAAAAGAAGCCGTATAGACAGAAATGATCAAGGCGGAAAAACTACCCACCCAAAAAGAATTAATCAGCGGTATAATACGGCGTTCACGAATATCCACAAAAAATCCATACGGATGTCGAACTGATCGGCGCAGATTATCTCGCATCCTGGGCTGGTTTCGGTAAATGACAAAAAAGAGGATCACGGATGCAAAAAGGAGTAGAGAAAAAAAGTTGCTTTTTTTTCGATTCGATTTTGTATCCAGTTGCACCCCATCAGAAGAGAAGAATAAGGATGGAAATTGATCCAGTAAGGCGCGGGGGACGTGATTAAACGTGTATAAGCCGGAAGATAAAACCTTCGGATCAGAAGCCGTAACCGTAAAATTCAACGGCTGCTGCATTAACCAGTCCTGGTAGCTTTCAATAAATCCGCCCTGCAACCGGGGAAAATCCTTTAAGGAAGCCCATTCTTTAACTAAGAACTTAGCCCTTTTTACATTATCGGCTGGATTCTTAACGGATATCACCGCTGGATCGGGGAAGAACCCAACCTTCCCGGTTAAATTCATTTCGTTGATTTCTTTGAGATGGTGGATCTGACGCCGAATAAGTGAATGGTAAGCGTCCATGACATAAAAATCACATAAACGATCCACGGGAAGGGGATTACCGGGAATCGGGG
>CAZJNP010000205.1:0-5471 GCA_964547355.1 uncultured Calditrichaceae bacterium | reverse complement strand
CCCCTGGGGCATGTGGAAGTTGTGGATTTTGAAGCGTTTATTAAGAAACTGAATTTGTAACGAAAATAATCATTTCGGGGATTAGAATGAGATTATTCAATAAAATAGTCTTTCTGATTTTACTGGTTGCCACCGTGTCTTATGCGGGAGGTAACCTGACCAGCGCTTTTGAGTTTTTACGTACCGATTACAGTCCGCGTACGTCGGCCATGGCAGATGGTTTTCTTACCATTCGCGGCGATGTGAACGGTATGTTCACCAATCCGGCTTCGGCGGCGTACATACAGAATCGTCAGTTTTCTTTTAATTACACCAATTATCTGCTGGATATCAACGGAGGGTCGGCTGCTTATACCCATCTCCTGCCGCGTTTTGGCAGGTTGAGTGTGGGCGTTCAATATATGAATTACGGCGAGTTTAAGCAGACCAATGAATATGCGGAATCCACCGGCGAAACATTTACTGCCAACGATCTGGCTTTTGCGGTGGGTCTGTCCGATACGCTGGGAGAAAATTTTTCCTATGGGGTAAACGTAAAATACGTGTTCTCCAAAATTCAGGATTACGTGGCCGAAGCCGTTGCACTTGATTTTGGGCTATTGTACGAAGCGCCCTTTGAAAAAGACCTGTTCTTTGCCGTTGTGCTGACCAATCTTGGTCACAATTTTGATTATTACGCCGAAACGCAGGAATCGCTTCCCATGCGCATTCGATTAGGCGTCAGTAAAAAGCTGGAGCATCTTCCGCTGGAATTGGGCGTTTCTCTTAACGACATCAATATTCAAGCGGATGATTTTGTGGAACGGATCAAACGTTTTGCCGTGGGCGGCGAATTTAAACTCAGCCCGTCGTTGCGGTTAAGACTGGGCTACAACAATGATTTGCACTCCGGTTTTTCCGAAACCATCGACGGCAAGTTTGCAGGCATCTCAGGAGGAGTGGGCATCAACTGGAAAAACTTTCGTTTCGATTATGCGTATTCCAATTTTAGCTCTCTGGGCGCTATTCATCGAATCGGCATTTACAGCATTATTAAATAAGAAATCACATGTTTATTGATTACGCCAAAATACACGTTATTGCCGGAACAGGCGGCAGCGGCTGCATGAGTTTCCATCGCGAGAAGTTTGTTCCAAAGGGCGGCCCGGACGGCGGGGACGGCGGCGCAGGCGGTAGCATTATCGTTAAAGGCAACAGACATCTGCGTACACTGCAAGATTATGCTTACCGCAAGGAATACCGGGCCAAACGCGGCCAGCACGGCATGGGTTCCAACCGGCACGGTAAGAAAGGCCCCGACATCGTGCTGGAAGTGCCGCTGGGTACCATTATCAAGGACGCCGAAAGCGGTGAGATTATCGCGGATATTGTGGAAGACGGCCAGACAGCCGTGGTGGCAAGAGGCGGACGCGGAGGCAAAGGGAACGCCCGCTTTGCCACGCCCACGCATCGCAGTCCCAGAGAATGGGAGGTGGGCGAACCGGGAGAGGATCGTTGGATTGAACTGGAACTTAAACTGATCGCCGACATCGGCCTGGTGGGGCTTCCGAATGCCGGCAAATCAACGCTACTGTCCAGAATCTCCTCGGCCAAACCCAAAATTGCCGATTACCCCTTTACCACACTGGCGCCGAATCTGGGCATCGTCTCCTATCGGGACTCCACGACTTTTGTAGTGGCTGATATTCCAGGCCTGATTGAAGGCGCGCATGAAGGCAAAGGGCTGGGAGACCAGTTTTTGCGTCATATCGAACGGACGCGGGCTCTGGCTTATGTTATAGACTTGCAGGATGAAAATCCTGAAACGACTTTTGAACTTTTGAAAAATGAACTGGCTTCTTATAGTGATATTTTGCTTCAAAAACCGGCCATGATTGTGCTAACCAAGCTGGACCTTTTTCCGGAAGAACCGCCCCGGGTTTCTTTTCATGAAAAAATGAAAATGATTGCCATATCCGCAGTGCGCGGCGATCATCTGGAAGAATTGAAAGATCAGTTTTTTAGATTGATTGAAGAAGCAAAAGTACTGGAAACTTATGTGGAACAGGATGAATCTGCCCAACAGGATATAAATTCTCAAGGGATTGCTTAACAACTTCTGTACACGCACTTAATCTTTATCAGGCATGACCTCATTTTCTTTGGAAGCGTTACTGGCGCTCTATTCGGTTCCGTCCATCGGGCCGACCCGCATGCGTAAATTGATCTCTGTGTTTAAAACACCTCAGGCGGTACTCGATGCCGGTCTACGGCAGCTTATGGAGGTGGAGGGCATTGATATTAAGACTGCTCAGAAAATCAAAACCGGTGTTGATGCGCAATTTGTAAAGCGCCAGATGAAATATCTGAAATCGTTTGATGCCGGCGTTTTAACTTATTGGGATGAGGCTTACCCCAGACAACTAAAGTCTATTTTTGATCCTCCGGCCTTTTTGTTCTACAAAGGAAATCTGAATTGTCTAAATAAAAACCTCTTTGCTGTGGTGGGCACCAGAAGACCCACCAGCTACGGGAAAAATATTACCGGAAAGCTCACGGAGGCGCTGGTTCAGAACGGGTTTGCCATTATCAGCGGATTTGCCCGGGGTGTGGACACCATCGCACACCGCACTGCGCTGGAAAATGACGGGGAAACCATCGCTGTTTTCGGAAACGGTATCGACCGGGTGTATCCGGCTGAAAATCGCCAGTTGTATTCCCGGATGATCGAGCATGGATTGATTCTCAGCGAGTATCCCATGGGAACGGCACCAGATGCCGGAAATTTCCCCAAGCGCAACCGGATTATCAGCGGCCTGAGCGTTGGCGTGTTGATAACGGAAGCGGGAGAAAAAAGCGGCGCTCTGCTGACCGCCATGTACGCCGTTGATCAAAACCGCGAGGTATTTGCTGTGCCGGGCTCCGCGCTTTCCGCAAAAAGCAGGGGCGTACACAGCCTGATTAAGAATGGTGCAAAATTAACCGAGGACATCAACGATATTCTGGATGAAATCGGCGACAAGCTTAACCTGACACGTACCTCCGACGGTCGGACGATGCGGAAACCGGCCGGGGAATTCAACCTGTCCGGTACTCTGAGACGTATTTATGATCTTCTTTCAGATGAACCTTTACATGTGGATCAACTGGCTGTGCGGGCGGAATTATCACCGTCCGAGGTATTGAGTGCTTTGCTAACGCTGGAACTGATGGGCGCCATCCGCCAGATGGCAGGAAAAATGTTCATCCGTACTTGAACGCATATCGCGTACTAAACCTATCCGCATCCCTCCCCTCTTTTTTCCCCTTACTCTTACTCGTTCTCCTACTCCTACTCCTGCTCATCCGAGTAGCAAACACAAACGGGTCATTCTCGGCTTGTCTGGGAATCAAGCGCTTAAACCCAAGAGCATCGGTTGGTTACAGTGGCCGTAGGCTTTTTTTAAGACGCCCATTTACAAAATCAGACATCCTTCTCCTATGTAAAAAAATAACGAAAGAAAATACGCTTTAATCCTTTATTTTAGTCCCAAACGTGCTGAAACAAAATAAAAATCTGTTTGTTTTATTATTGTGCTGTTTGTAAATTAATATCTATTTTACAGTGGATTTACAGTGGAATTATTTAAATCGAGGGAAGGCGTATGTACAGGATTGTCGAAGCAAGATTTTTAGCGGAAAACATTAAATTATTCGAGATTGAAGCACCTAGGATCGCCAAAAAACGAAAGGCCGGGCAGTTTGTTATTATCCGGTTGGACGAACACGGTGAACGCATTCCGCTGACCATTGCCGATTCGAGTATAGAGCGGGGGACGATTACCCTTATTGTTCAGGGTGTTGGAAAAACCACCATGGCTCTAAATATGAAGGAAAAGGGGGATACCATTCATGATGTGGTCGGACCTCTGGGCAGACCGTCTGAAATTGAAAAATTTGGTACTGCGGTAAGTGTCGGCGGCGGCGTGGGAACAGCCATCGCCTATCCTATTGCCGTGGCGCTCAAACAAATCGGCAACTATGTGATCACCATTAACGGCGCGCGCACCAAGGACCTGGTGATACTGGAAGATGAAATGAAAGCAGTCAGCGACGAAGCGTATATTACCACGGATGACGGTTCCTACGGTTTTCATGGTTTTGTGACCCAGAAATTACAGGAATTGATCGATCAGGGGAAGAAGATCGATTTTGTTTTAGCTATCGGTCCGATTCCGATGATGAGAGCCATCGCGGATGTCACTCGTCCGTACAAAATTAAGACGATGGTCAGCTTAAATCCGATCATGGTGGACGGTACCGGTATGTGCGGCGGCTGCCGGGTGATCGTGGATGGTAAATCCAAATTCGCCTGCGTGGATGGCCCGGAGTTTGACGCCCATCTGGTGGATTTCAAGAATCTGGCCGATCGTAATAAAGCATACAGAGACAAAGAAAAAGAGGCATTGGAGCGATTTCTTCATGCCTGCAAACTGGACGAACAGATTAAAGCTGTGGCAAGCAGTTAATACAGTAAATCAAATAGCATATTCTAAGGAAGAGTAAAACAAAAACACGGGTGGAACTATGCAGCAGCTAACGCCGAAAGAAAGACTTAAAATTCCGCGACATTCCATGATTGAACAAGATCCGGAAGTGCGGAGTCGTAATTTTGAAGAAGTAAACCTGGGCTACACACCGGAACTGGCTATTGAAGAAGCGCAACGCTGTCTTCAATGCCCCAAACCAACCTGTGTACAGGGATGTCCGGTAAATATTCAGATCAAAGATTTTATTACGTTAATTGCAGAAGGCGATTTTATTGGCGCCGTGCATAAGATAAAAGAAGACAATGCCCTACCCGCTATCTGCGGCCGGGTATGTCCGCAGGAAGAACAGTGCGAAGAGGCATGTATTATTGGCAAGAGGGGCGAGCCGGTGGCCATCGGTTATCTGGAGCGTTTTGTAGCGGACTATGAAAGAAACTCGGGTCAGGTGGATATGCCGAAAGTTCAACCGTCCACCGGCAAAAAGATCGCGATTGTGGGCAGCGGCCCGGCGGGTTTAAGCTGCGCCAACGATTTGCGCCAGTGGGGACACGACGTCACCGTTTTCGAAGCCCTGCACGAACTGGGCGGCGTGCTGGTGTACGGTATTCCGGAATTTCGTTTACCCAAAGCCATCGTCCGTAAGGAAATCGACGGTTTGCGTCAAATGGGCGTCAAGTTTGAGACCGATATGGTCATCGGACAGGTAACCACAGTGGACGAATTAATGGAAGAAGAAGGCTTTGATGCGGTGTTCCTGGGCGTAGGTGCCGGTTTACCCTGGTTTATGGGCATTCCCGGAGAGAATTTAGTGGGTGTGTATTCGGCCAACGAATTTCTGACCCGCGTCAATCTAATGAAAGCGTATGACTTTCCCAACTACGATTCTCCCATACTGGATATTAAGGGGAAAAACGTTGCGGTGATCGGCGGCGGAAATACGGCCATGGATGCGGTGCGCACATC
>CAZJNP010000204.1:0-5481 GCA_964547355.1 uncultured Calditrichaceae bacterium | reverse complement strand
GATATGATGATTTTAAATTTAATGAAAAGAGCGCTTTTTACGCTGATTTTCATTTGGGCACCTGTAGTGATTTTTGCGCAACCTTTATCTTTGGCGGAATGTTTACGGCGCGCCGAGCAGGCCAGTTTCCGGATAGAGGCGGCAAAATTTCGTTACCAGGTCGCACAGCAAAAAGCGTCCCTTAAAAAAGCGCGCAACCTGCCTCAGCTTTACGGCGCGTTTTCCTACGAACGGCATGGGCTCGCTTCCTACGGATTTTATCAACAGGGTTCCTTTGTGCTAAGCGACTGGGCGTTAGGCGATTTTTTTCTTAAAACGCAGACGCCGGAACAAAAAATGGCGCAGGCCGCCAAACAGCGAACCCAAACGCTGCGTCTTCAGGTGGCGCGCCGTGCCGTTCGGCTATTTATCGAAGCCTTAAAGCAGGAAAAACAGAACGCCTTTTTCAAGCAGCGGCTAAACAATTTGCAGCTTCATCGTCAGGTGGCATCGGCGTTGTGGCAGGCCGGTTCCAAAACCGAGCTGGACGTGCTGCAAACAGAGTCCGCCATCCTGCAATTACGGGAAAAAATGGAGAATACCCGGGCAAAACAGCAGTCCGTTTTAGACGAACTGGCGCTTTTAATCGACTGGCCGCCGGACGACAGTCTACGCATCCGGGCTATCCGCAGCGCGGCTTTGGCCGAAGCTCCGGCGCCAAATGCGCAACAAGTCGCCTGGGAAAAGCACCCCCTTTTGCAGGCTTTTCGTTTTAACATGGAAGCCGCGCTCTGGGAGGCCAAAGCGGCCCGCGCAGCGCAAATTCCCCATTTACAGCTTAGTGGCGGTTTTGTTGTGGATCATGATCCTACCGGCGACGGCAACTACTGGCTGGCCGCCATCGGAATGCAGTTTCCCCTGTTCCAATGGAACGCGTCCCAAATAACCGTCAAAAAATCGCACATCCGGTACCAGGCGATTCAAAGCGAACAGGCCGCGGTACGCCGTCAACTGCGTACGGAAGCCCGCAAAACAGCCGTTAAACTGGAACATCTAAAAAAGATTCTTCAACTGCAGCGCCAATCCCTTGAAACCAGCCGGCGGGCGTACCACATTGCAGAAGCCAACTACCAGGCCGGACTCATTACCAATCTGGAATTTCTGAACGCGCAGGAACAGTTCAGCGAAGCGCAAATCGCACTGGAACATACGCAGCTGGACTATACGCTGCAATTGGCGGATTTTTACCTTTTGACCAACCAGCCGCAAAAATTGGAAAGCTGGTAAAACGCCCCATGAACATCGAAGAACGATTTACCAAAATATTCGAGGATGCCATGAAAAAAAGTTTTATATGTGTGTGGTTGATTTTAATGATCGTTGCCGCTTGCAATCAAAAACCGGAAACGTCTTCCGAATCGTTTTCCGCCCGCATGCGCGTTTCTACGTCTCCCGTAATCCGGACGGATATGGCGGACACAGTGCGCATTTACGGGAAAACGCATTTGCGCTACCAATCCCTGCTCGCCTCCCAGTTTGACGGACGGCTGAGCGGCTTTTCCCTGCTCATGGGCGACCGCGTGGTTAAAGACCAGCAAATCGGGGAAATCATCCCGGCTCAGCGCGAAGCGCTTTTACAGGCGCTGCCCAAAATCGATCCCGCCGTTCGGCCCGGTCTGCTCAAACAAATCAAAACCATTCCGCTGGTAAGTCCCATCAGCGGTACGATCCTGGAAGTGTTCCGCCACAGCGGCGACGTCCTGCAGAAGGGAGAGCCCATTGTACAGATCGGAGACTTGAGCGTACTGGACGTGGTCGGCGCGCTGCCTTTAAACGCCCTGCCTGCCGCCCGCAAACTGCAAAAAATCCGGGTCGCGTTTATCGATTTTCCCCATCCCGACCTGTCTCTGCCTGTGGCCGCCATTGCCGGTAAAGTGGACGCCGACAAACAAACGGTGCCTGTGCGCTTAACCCTGAAAAATCCGGACGGTGTTTTTCGTCCTGGCATGGCGGTGCAGCTCTATTTTCCGGGGGAAATACACCGCAACGCCTTAACCATGCCGCGCGACGCCCTTTTAGAGCAGGAAGGGATTTACAGCGTGTTCGTTTTAAAAGGCGCGCGCGTCCATAAACGCATCATAAAAGTGGGCATCAAACAGAATAACCGCATCGAAGTGCTCTCCGATTTGCGGGAAGGCGAACGCGTGGTGACGCGCAAAGCCTACTCATTAATCGACGGCATGGAGGTAACGGCAGAATGAACAAGCTTTCCCGTTTTACCATTGAGAATAAACGCGCTTTGATTTTTTCCGCCCTGTTTTTAGCGGTCATCGGTTTTTATTTGATTTACGAAATCCCCGAAGGCGTTTTCCCGGATGCCGAATTCCCACGCATCGCCGTGATGGTGGATTACGGCCTGGCTCCGCTGAAGGAAATGGAAATGGAAATCGCCAAACCCATTGAAGAAGCCATGATGATGGTGGAAGGCGTGCGTACGGTGCGCACTTCCATCAGCCGGGGATCGGCGGAAATTAACATCGACTTCCAGTGGAACCAGGATATGTTTCGCGCCTACCAATTGGTGCAGGCCGCGGTCAGCGGCATCCAACATCAATTGCCGGCGGGCGTACAACTGGAAGTGCGCCGTTTTACAACCAGCACCTATCCCGTGGCCGGTTACAGCCTCACTTCGGACAGCCTGGATTTGTTGCAACTGCGCGATTTAGCCGTGTATGTGATTCGGCCGCAACTGGCCGGCATTCCAGGTATTTTCAATATCGAAGTCATGGGCGGTCACCAGCGGGAATATTGGGTGAATGTGGATCCGCAGAAACTGGCCGCCTATCGGCTGGATTACCGCCAAATCGAAGAGGCGTTACGCAAGGCCAACACGCTGAATTTTGTGGGACGACTGAACGAAGCCCATAAACTGTATTTGAACATTGCCGACAACCGCTTTTTGAATCTGGATGACATTAAAAACACCATTGTCGCTTACAAAGGCGCCACGCCCATTCTGCTCTCTCAAATCGCTACCGTGGAACCGGCCATTAAGGAAACGTTCCTGGCCTGTGAAAGCGACTTGAAACCGGCCGTGCTGGTGACCATCATTAAACAACCTAAGACCAACGCCGTCCGGATTATGAAGCAGGTGGAACAAAAATGGCGCGCGCTGGAAAAAACACTGCCCCCGGGCGTGCGGGTACGTAAATGGTACGACATGAGCGATTTTATTCAACGCTCCATTCACAGCGTGCGGGACGCCATGTTTTTGGGCGCTCTGCTCACCATGCTTATCCTGCTCTTATTTTTGAAACGCGTGCGGATTACGCTGGTTACCGTGATCATCATCCCCATTGCCCTGCTCATCACTTTTATTTTCATTAAATTGCTTGGGCTGAATCTGAACTTAATGAGCCTGGGAGGTCTGGCCGCTTCCATCGGAATTTTAGTGGATAACGCCGTAGTGGTGGTGGAAAATATCGAACGCTATCTGGAAGAAGGTCACAGCCGCAATGAAGCGGTCGTAAAAGCCACGGCCGAAATCATTCCCCCGCTGCTGGGCGCCACCCTGACCACGCTGGTGGTGTTTGTTCCGCTGATCTTCTTAACGGGCGTGCCCGGCATTTTCTTCCGGGCGCTGGCTTCTACCCTGGCCATCGCTATTTTTGTTTCCATGCTGCTGGCCGTTTTTCTGACACCCGCCCTAGCCGTGGTGTTTATTTCCACCAAAAAGAAAGTTCCCGGACGATTTTTGCCGAAACTGGTTCGTTTGCAGCAAAACGGATTAAAAGCGCTGTTTACGCGTCCCTTGGTCACGCTGACTGCCATGTTGCTTTTGGCTGCCGCAGCCGTCTTTTTTTACCTGCGCATTCCATCCGGATTTTTACCGGAATGGGACGAAGGCACCATTGTACACGATTACCTCGCGCCGCCGGGCAGCTCCATCGAAGGCACCAAAAGCATGCTTAAAAGCGTGGCCGAATTCATTATGAGTCTGCCGGATGTGGAAACCTATTCCCTGCGCACCGGAAGGAGTTTGGCGCATCCCCGCACGCACGCCAACGACGGCGATTTTGTCATTAATCTGAAAAAAGGCCACAAACATTCTTCTTTTGAAATCATGGACATGATCCGGGCCTTTGACGCCGCCCATGAACCGCGCCTGGAACCGGAATTGTTTCAGGTATTGCCCGACCGCCTGAACGACCTGTCCGGCGAGATTGCGCCTATCGTCATCAAAGTCTTCGGTAAGAACCTGCGCCTGCTGCACGAGGTGGCCGCGCAGATCGCCGATTCACTGGAACGCGTGCAGGGGGCGGTGGACGTGTACAAAGGCTATGCCGCCGGCGAACCGGAATTGACCATCCGTGTTAAACCCGAGGCCGCCCAACGATTCGGGTTGACGGTGGATCAGGTGCAGCAAGCGGTACGTTTTGCACTGTGGGGCGACGTACCCACGCGCATGATGCAGGGTTTAAAAATGATTCCGGTGCGCGTGCGCTACCCGAAACAGGATTTCAACCATCTGGAAAAGATCCGGCGTTTGCCGCTGTACCTGGCCTCCATCGACCGCATGATTGAACTGAGGGAACTAGCGACAGTTGAAAAGGAGCCCGGCAAAACCGACATTGATCACGAAAATCTGGTACAAGTGGTTAATGTCAAAGCGCATATTTCGGGTCGCGATCTGGGCGGCATCATTCGTGATGTTAAGAACATGCTGGCGACTATTCCCCTGCCGCCGGGTGTAACGGTGCAAATCGGCGGGCAATACGAAAGTCAGCAACAGGCTTTTCATGAACTGATATTAATTTTGATTTTTGGCGCCTTGCTGGTGTACACCATTTTGCTGTTCGAATTCAAATCCTTCCGCACGGCAGGCATCATCTTAACCGGTACGGTTTTATCGGTAAGCGGCGTGTTTTTGCTTTTGTGGATTACCCGCATTCCTTTGGACATCTCGGCCTTTATGGGCATGATTATGATCATCGGCGTGGTGGTGAACAACGGCATCCTGTTCATTGATTATGCGGAAAAATATCTCAAAGAAACGCCCGATCTACGCCGGGCTTTGCTGACGGCCGGACAGGTGCGCCTGCGCCCCATTTTGATGACCACGCTTTCCACTATATTCGGTTTTTTACCACTGGCGCTAGCTCTGGGCGACGGATCTGAAATGCTGCAACCGTTAGCCGTTTCCATGATCGGCGGGATGAGTTTAAGCGTGGTGCTATCGCTTTTTCTGATTCCGGGATTGTATTGGATGGTGAACCGGTCTATAGAACAGAAATTACAATCCACGAATGACACGAATTAGCGCGAAGGGGTTTGAATTTGAAATGGCGACACACCACAGTTAGGCGCAGACTTCATGTCTACGGTGAGGTGCTGTTTTGATGATCCGGTTTGGCACAGACATCACCGCCGTAAGAAATAAACGGTGGAAACCACAGACTTCACTTCTTCGGTAGTGTGTTGCTTAGATATAGAAGTATTGGC
>CAZJNP010000203.1:0-5499 GCA_964547355.1 uncultured Calditrichaceae bacterium | reverse complement strand
GCTTCGGACTGGCCGTACAACACAGAAGACAAGGAAATCACCTATTATCTGTTTCACCACCACGGCGGCGCTTATTCCATGATTTATTCGGAGATGCCGCAAAATCTTACCGTTTCTCACGATTCCGAAATACCGGCCGGTGCTACCACTTTTACCGTGACGGCTGACGATGGCTCTCTGATCGGGTTGTCTGTGGACGGCGAACTGATCGGTTCCGCCGACGGTACCGGAGAACCGGTGACCATCGAAATCGAACCCCAGGACCCGGGCGCGGTGATGCTGGTTACGGTTACCAAACGGAACTACTACCGTTACAGCTCTGAAGTTCAGGTCGTTAATGCCGATGGCCCCCATATTACCGTGGATAGTTATGCGGTAAACGATGCAGAAACCGGCAACGGCAATCAGGAAGCCGATTTTGACGAATCGTTTTATCTGGACGTCACGGCTAAAAATATCGGATCTGAAACCGCGTACGGCGTAAATGCGGTGTTGTCCACTTCGGATCAATATCTTGCCATCTCGGACAGCGCGCATTTTTACGGAGACATCGCCGCTGATCAGGTAGTACCCGGTGATACCGCTTTTTTCCTGACGGTGGCAAACAATGTTCCGGATCAGCACGCTGCCACCTGCAACGTGCGTTTTACCGACTCTCAGGCCAACGAGTGGAATTCGTCCCTGTCGCTGACCATCAACGCTCCTTCGCTGGTGGTGGATGAGTTGCAAATCGACGACAGCGCCGATGGAAACGACGACGGCGATCTGGATGAAGGCGAAACTGCCTCGTTCATCATCCCCACCATCAATGCCGGCCATGCCGATGCGCCCAATACGGAAAGCACCTTAACCACGGAAAGCCCCTATCTGACCATTGAGAATGCTACCTATACCATCGGCACTTTAGCGGCTGATGACACGGTCAATGCGGTTTTTACGGTTACCGCCGATCCCGAAACTCCGGCTTCAACTGAAGCCCAGCTGACCTACACGGTAACTTCCGGCGCTTACACGGCGGAACGGGTCTTTACCATTTTGATCGGCGAACGGCCGGTTTACCTGATGTCCAATGCCACCATCACGCTGGACGATGACGCCTTTTTCTACGATTCCGGCGGCAAAGACAATAATTACGGCACCAGCGAAAGCCTGACCATGACCTTTTATGCCAAAGACGGCGCATCGGCGCTGCGGGCCGTATTTACAGCCTTCGAAACCATTGCAGATTACGATAAACTTTATATTTATGATGGGCCAAGTACCAGTTCGCCGGAAGTGCCTGGCAGTCCATTCTCAGGGACGACATCCCCCGGGGAAATTGTTTCCAGCAATGACGACCATGCCTTGACTTTCAGATTTCGTTCCAATCCGGCGTTTACTTCGCCGGGCTGGGAAGCGGAGCTCTATTCTTCCATGCCTTCGGCCGTGGAGTCGAATGAACAGGAAGTGATTACGGAATTTGCGCTGAAACCAAACTTCCCCAATCCGTTCAATCCCAGCACGACCTTCGAGGTACTGATTCCGGCCCGTTCGGGTAAAGAAAACATTTCGCTTACGGTTTATGATGTGTTGGGTCGCAGCGTACGGTCGATTTACAAAGGGAAGTTAACAACCGGGAGGTATACCTTCCGCTGGGATGGCCTTAACGATAAGGGGCGCATGGTAAATTCCGGAATTTATTACATCATGCTGCGCAGCGAGGAAACCGTTCAAACTCAAAAGGCGTTGCTGCTTAAATAGAAACGCATAATAGTGCCGTATGATTCAATCTTGTAAAGCGGGAAAATTTCCCGCTTTTTTTATATCATATTCCAAACAGCCAGAAAATAAAGGTGCCATTCCTATCTTTTGTTTGGATTTAGCATAGAAGGACAAAAAGTATTGGGCTACATTTTAGTCAGGATTGAAGCAATTCCGTCATACTCTGATTCTCAACAGAGAGGAACGAGCCGATTTATTGTGCTCTTGGAAGAGTGAATGATAGAAAAATATTCAGGTTACATTTTATACCAGACCCTGTTTATTAAGCAGAATCAAAGAGTAAAGATAGGTGCAAATAGATTATTCTCCACTTGACTTTTAATTAAATAAATCACATTTTTGTATTGGTACAATAAAAGAAAAGCGCATGTCCTTAAATAGTAAAAGATGGGTGGTTTTTACCGATCTGGACGGTACACTGTTAGATTCTCAGACCTATTCCTATTTGCCGGCTGTTGAAGCCATTGAATATTTGAAGAACAAAAAGATACCGCTGGTTTTTTGCACCAGTAAAACATATTCCGAAACCCTGGCGCTGCAAAAAGAGTTAGAAATACATGCTCCACTTATTGTTGAGAACGGCAGCGCGCTTTACCTGCCTCAAGAACAGTTTCACCAAAAGCAACCAGACTGGCAGGAAACGGAAGCGTTCTTTGTAAAAATATTCGGCAAAACACGCTCGGAAGTGGTTGGTTTTTTAAAGGAGATTGAGCGTGAATTTCATGTTCAGGTGTTAGGCTTCAGCGGGATGGATGCTGAGCGTATCCGGCATTATACGGGTTTGTCGGAAGAGCGGGCGCTACTTGCGCAGCAGAGGGAATTCAGCGAGCCGTTTGTCATCCGGAACGGTACGCTGGATGTGGCAGCGGCGGACGCCTTTGCGCAGAAATACGGATACCGATTGTTAAGGGGAAACCGGTTTTATCATTTGCTGGGCAAAGCGGATAAAGGACAGGCGGTAAAATACCTGCTCAGGCAGTTAACCGGGGCAACCGCTTCGCCGCTGTACAGTATCGGGTTGGGCGACAGTCCGAATGACGAGGAGATGTTAAAGGCGGTGGACTATCCTGTTTGCATCCGCCGTCCGGATGGAAGCTATGCCGTATCATTTGCGCAAGATTCTTGTTACTTTACCCGGGCGGCCGGACCTGCGGGATGGGCAGAGGCTGTTTTCAAATTGCTTGATTAATCATTCAACCACGTTTAACAACGCGAGGTTTTAAATTATGTCAGATTTTTTCCAGAATGGGATTATTACCACTTTACATAAATTGCGGGACTATCCGGTGGATGCCCTGGAAGCGCGCATCAAAGGTTTTACCGCGCGTCGTCCCATTGCCCTTCTTTTACCTTCCCTTTACAGTGAAATCGAAGGAACGGCGCTGCCAAAAATTGTGAAGGAACTCTCGCACGTTACGTATTTAACGGAAATTATCATCGGCTTAGACGGAGCCGATGAAAAACAGTTTAAACGTGCCAGAGAATTTTTTGCGCAACTGCCGCAACGGCACCGTATCCTGTGGCAAAACAGTCCCCGGATACAGGAGTTATACAAACAACTCCGGGAACATCAACTGTTCAGCGGCAGCGAGGGAAAGGGGCGCAATGTATGGCTCAGTTTTGGATATCTGTTGTCTTCCGGGCGCGCCAGAGTGATCGCCTTACACGATTGCGATATTAATACGTACAACCGCAAATTGTTAGCCCGTTTGGTCTATCCTTTGGCGGATCCCGCCTTAAATTTCCGTTTTTGCAAGGGATACTACAGCCGGGTTTCCAATAGGCTGCATGGCCGGGTGAACCGATTGTTTGTTACACCACTGATTCGCTCTCTAAAAAGAATCCTGGGTCAGCTGGACTATCTGGATTTTATGGATTCATTCCGCTATGTCCTGTCGGGTGAAATGGCCCTGCTGGCCGGCGTGGCCTGGCGCCTGCGTTTACCCACGGATTGGGGATTGGAAATCGGCACGCTAAACGAAATCTACCGCAATTACGCCAAAAATCAGATGTGTCAGGTGGATATTCTGGATCAGTACGACCACAAGCATCAGGAATTGTCGGAAGACAACCCCAATGCGGGATTGTCCAAAATGTCCATCGATATTGCGAAATCCTTTTACCGGATGCTGGCCAGCATGGGCGTGGTGCTCACCGATCAATTCTTTCGAACCATAAAAGCCACCTATCTGCGCACGGCACTGGACTATATCGAGAAATACTCAGTGGACGCGGCCATCAACGGCCTGGAATATGACCGCCATGAAGAAGAAAAGGCGGTGGAAGTCTTTTTACGTAGCATTATTATCGCCGGCGATCAATTCCTTGCCAACCCCATGGAACTCCCAATGATTCCGAGCTGGAACCGGATCAACTCTGCAATTCCGAATTTTCTGACCGCCCTTAACCAGATTGTGGAAGAAGAGAACACTTAAGGTAAAAAGCTGCATATCGGTTTGGCTTTATCCTGAATAGAGGTGAAAACACCGGTTTCTTTTGAAATAGATGCCTCATAAAAACTCAGTAAAAAGGAGGAAAAGAAAATGTCGGACAAAAAAGCGGATTTAGCCGGACCAGGAATCAGCACTTACGAAGAAGTGGAAAAAATCCTTCCCAACGATTACCAGCCTCTGTTGCCGCCCCGCAAACGCATGCAGGCTCTGTACGCGGTCAAGAACTACATTGAGGAGAACCTGAGTAAAGAGCTCAACCTCCAGATGGTACAGGTGCCTTTAATTGTGGACAAAGAAAGCGGCGTCAACGACTATCTGGATCGCGACGGTTCGCGGACGCCGGTAGAGTTCCCATGCGGGTTGGGACTCAAAAAGCCCATTCAGGCGCAGGTTGTTCAGGCAGCCACTAAATGGAAACGCATGGCGCTTAAGCAGTTTGAGTGCAATGTGGGCGAGGGTATTCTAACCGATATGCGGGCTGTACGCAAAGATTACTTCCTGGATCACGATCATAGTGCCTATGTGGATCAGTGGGATTGGGAACTGGTAATCACTGAGAAAGACCGCAATCTGGATTTTTTAAAGCAGGTGGTTAAAAAAATCTGGAAGGTCATTCGCAACGCAGGGAAGTTAGCGCAGGATATGTTTCCGGAATTGAAAACCGACAAATATCCTGATTTTCCTGAGGAGCTAACCTTTTTACATGCAGAGGAAATGCTGGATTGGTATCCGGACCTGCCGCGTAAACAGCGCGAAACGCGCACACTGCAGGAACGGTATCCGGCCATCTTCATCATCGGTATTGGATGGCCGCTCAAAGACGGATATCCGCACGAAATGCGCGCCGCCGATTACGACGACTGGGTCACGGAAACCATCGTGCGTAACGGGGAGCAGTATCATGGTTTGAACGGTGACATTCTGGTCTGGAATCCGGTTACCCGGCGCAGGCACGAACTCACTTCCATGGGCATCCGGGTAACAAAGGAAACGCTGAAGATTCAGTTAAAAATGGCTGGTCAGGAAGATTTTCTGAAACTGCCTTATCATCAGGCCATCCTGAACGATCAGATTCCTTTGAGCATCGGAGGGGGCATTGGTCAGTCCCGGACGTATATGTATTTGCTTCGGACGGCGCATCTGGGTGAGGTGAGTGTTACCGTATGGCCGAAAGAGCTGAAGGAAATCTGCGCCAAACGGAATATTCATGTTTTGGAGTAACGGAGGCTAATCGAAAAAAGTCCACGAATTACACGAATGAGCATGAATTATCTAAGAATAACTT
>CAZJNP010000202.1:0-5516 GCA_964547355.1 uncultured Calditrichaceae bacterium | reverse complement strand
CCTGATGATCGATAGTGCAGCTTCGATAATCTGTTTTTGCCTGGTTCGTGTATTCAACCGTCGCATGAGTTAAGCCGTTTCCGCAAGTTAGTTGATAACAACTAACAAAAATTAAGGATATTTTTTTTCCCTGTCAACTAATAAAGAGAAACTTTTGAATTAACCTTTTTTTGCCACAGCTGTCCTGAATAATTTTATTAGCTAATTTCATTATCATGGAATAAGAATTTAGGAGGAATTTTTGGATATTTAGCAAAGCAACCCTATCAATTATTTTACAGTCTGTTTCCGGGCAAACGATTTAATCCGACGATCCACAGATAAGGGATAAACTTAAAGAATAATGTTTGTAATCCATCAATTGCTGATGATCGTATTTTCCCGCCCCGGCGGGGCGGCATGTTTATAGCCTTACAATAACGCCACATCTAGTAATCCCGTAGGGATGATATGTGCTTGACCATGCATGAGCTAAATGATTAGACCAATCCACATGCCACCCCGATGGGGTTTAAGATATGGAGGTCGCCTTTTGTTCTATAAACATTTCAACCCTACAGGATTGTAAATAATATGGTCTCGATATTTATAAAAACTTTGCCGGGCATTTTTGGGGTTAAAACCGCTGATTGTCATAAGAAATAAAAATGTATTTAGGACAGATGTGGTTTTTTGCTATTTTATAGCTTCTTGTTTTAAAGATAATTTACTCTTCCCTTTTTATACCACACCCGAAGTTCGCAAACCAATGCAAAAAAGCGTTATACGCAACGATGTCACCCCGTTTCCCTGCTACTGATTAAGGGCGCCTATTGACAGCATCCCACAAATATTTTTTACGACCACCCTATTCTCCAGGAGCTTTTATTTTCTTAAATCCCATGAAAGATACTTCCCCTCCAGCCACAGATCGATCTGATCGTCGTAATGGGGACTGCCCGGCTACCCGGAGCTGCCGGTTTGTAAAATTCCAAGCGCGTGCTCCGGGTGGGCCAAATCCACAACCTGGCGGAAAGCCGCCACAAAAGCCACATCAAAGGGAGCATCCAGTCCGGGTTTAAAGGCAAAGCCGGCCCGGTTAACAGTTTCGCCGTCCCCGCCCATAGCGCGCGGCGGAGCATCCAGAAAATAGGCCAGCAAAGCCGACGCTTTGGAAAAGGGATGTTTAAAAGGCAGGCGATGCGCCAGTTTCCATGAAACTTCTGGTCTGCGTTGTTGCAGAAAATCCGTAACTTCCTGCCAGCTGCGCAGTAAAATATCGGCGTAGGTTTCCTGTTGAGGCGTGGACACATCGTCCAGCCAGGCTTTTCGCTGACTTAAAATATCCAGCCACGGGCGTAATGAGAGGTACCAGTCGCCCAGATACACAGTGGCAAGGGAATCGCCCAGTTCGTCTCGTAAGGTATTAAAGGCAAAGCGGCGCCGCAGCAGGTGGTAGAGATACAGAGCCTGATCGTCTCCGGCACCTTTCCGAAGCAAAGGTAAAAACTGTTGCCCCGGTAAATCGGAGTGGAGTGCCAATTCCTTACTCCAGCGGTCGATTAATTCGGCGGCCAGAATGGAATAGCTGTCGGACTGCATCTGGGCAAAGCTTTGCAGATCGTGCTTTTCTTTGGTCTGGATCATTTGCGCGATGCGTTTAGCACGGAACCCGGGATCGGTCTTTTGCGGAAAGTAACGCGGATCGTCCGCCCGGTACGTGGGCTGGTTGGCGGAAACGATAAAACCTTGCGGGGGATCGATCATTTCCGGCAATTCTTCGGCTGGACGCATGCCTTGCCATTGGAAGGCCGGATCCCCTCCATCGACTGGCAGAAAAGAGTTCCATTCGATATCGGGATTGCGCTGCGGAATGCTACCCATTACCCGGTAGGCAATATGACCTTCCCGGTCGGCATAAACCAGGTTCTGAGGCGTGCCGTTGTACGTCATGGCCGCGCTTCGGAAATCTTTCCAGTCACGGGCTTTGCAAAACAGCCAGAATGCGGAAAAGTCAAACAAAAATTCGTGACCGATCCAGTGGAGGCTCAAAAGCGTTTCATCTTTGAGCGGATCGGAAATGACCGGCCCGCGCAGGGTGTGGTAAACAATGAGCGTATCCGTGTAAAACCCGCCGGGCTGACTGCTCTCTTTTACTTTTATCTGATGCGTGGTTGTCTCCAACGGGCGCCATTGGCCTTCAAATTCATATTCCAGGGTTTGGTGCGGATTTCTCTTAAAGGCGAACAGATCCTGCACGTCCGCACCGTTATTGGTAATTCCCCAGGCCAGGCGATCATTCCGGCCGATCAAAATAAAGGGCTGTCCGGGCATGGTCACACCGTAAGCCTCCACCTCCGGTGTCGAAATGTGGATGGCGTAGAATACTCCCGGGATTCTTCCGGCTTGCAGGTGAGGATCGGCAGCTAACAGCGGACTTCCGCTGGCGCTGCGGCTTCTAGCCACGACCCAGGCATTGGAGCCGCCCTGCCCACCTCCGAGTGCCGGCAGCCAAGCGAACAACGGTTTCATTCTTCTGGCCACATTCCGGGCCGTACCCATTATTTCCCGATCTATGTGCACCGGTTGGGAGTCAGGGTAGAACGGCAAAAGATCGCCGATTTTTTCTATTCCCACTTTGTCTGCAACCGAGGCCATAATCAATTCGCTAGAATAATTGTACGCCAGGGACCAGGCCAGATAGTTCCCTGCCGCCCGGGTATCCGCCGCTTGCCATAATTCCGGTTCGGTTTTGAGCAGACGGTATTCCACAGGCAGCTTATCCTGTGCCACGGCTTCACGAATATAATGGTTAACCCCCTGCACATATGCCTGAATTAATTCTGGAATCTCTGCATCCGCATGGGGCGCTTCCCTTTCCGCCATATCGGACAGTCCCACCGTACGGATGAAACGATCGACAGACAGGGCCTTACGCCCAAATAGTTCCGATAGCCGGCCGCGTCCTACCCGACGGTTTAAATCCATCTGAAACAAGCGATCCTGAGCCTGGGCGTAACCAATGGCAAAGAACAGATCTGCGTTATTTTTGGCTTTGATATGGGGAGTACCAAAACCATCCCGATCGATTTCAACTTCTGCGTTTAAGGCGCGGAACTTCAGACCTGCCTCCTGTGGCAGAGGCGTCTTAAAATATGAATGGTAAAAATATCCGCCAACAACTATTAATACGATCACCAGTATACCAAAGGCAATGAGCACTTTTTTCAGCATTCTACCTTCTCCTTATTTTAAGAACAATTTAACACATGGAAGGATTGATGTAAATCCGAACGGGAAATTGCGGGAGGACTCGTCCTGACATATTACGTTTTTTTCTCATTTCTGCTCTGCTAAGTTAGCAAATTTCTGTTAATATAATCAGGGCAAGTCATTCTGATAACGGATAACGCTCCCCCTGCCCCATCCTAAATGAACGTTTAGACGAAATAGTGACAATGGTTAACCTTTCCGTGTTATAAATGATTCCATTTGGAAACGCATGTTGCCGGGTGGAAACATATTAACCGCGGTTTTAATTTCAGCAAGCCTTTAAAAAACTATAAATTGCGGAATTTTATTGTAAGTGGTATGAAATTTGATTGTTTTACAGTTTTACAAATGAAATTAAATAATCACTTAAGTGATATAGATGGAATTATAAGAAATAATAAAAGATGAATAAGAAAACAAAGATTATAATAATAAGGAATTTTTACTTTAAAAATTTAAATCCTGGACAAAATTATGAAAATTTCTGAAAAATTAATAGGCATAACAAATCGAAAATTTTAATAACGTATAATTTATAACTATCAATATACAAGATCCAGCGAGTTTTGAACAATTGGTTAAGATGATTATTGCGGATAAAGGATACCGCAGAATGTCGTTAAGCAATAAACAAAGAAAACGCAACATGAAACGCTCTTTTTATAGATGTCTTGTTAATTAAATAGGAGTTATTTATGACTGTACGTTCCACATTATTGAATCTTATCCTAAGTGTCGGGCTTATTTTTGCCCAGAACCACGCCCCGCAGGTCACCAACGTAATCTTTGAACAGCGCACGGACGGCAGCCACAAAGTGGATATTTACTACGACCTGTACGACGCCGACGGCGACGCCATGACCGTAACCATGCAGGCCTCCAACGACGCCGGAAAGACCTGGAACGTGTCCTGTAACCAAATTAACAGCGACGTGGGTGACAATCAGACGTCCGGCACCGGCAAGCACATTGTCTGGGATTTTGCCGCCGAACATCCCGATGTTTACTGGGATCAGGTGCAGATAAAAATAACGGCGGATGATGGTTACACTCTGCCCATTTCCGTTGACATGTTATTCGTCCAGGGCGGCACGTTTACCATGGGCGACACCTGGGGGGATGGAAGAAGCAACGAACGGCCCACACACAGCGTAACGGTGAACAGTTTTTACTTGGGTAAATACGAGGTGACCAACGCCGAGGTGGTGGAGGTGTATAATTGGGCCTTGGCGCAGGGCAAGATAACGGCCAGCAGCTCGACGGTAAAAAATACCGAAGGCGACCAACGGGAGTTATTGGATCTGGATGATTCGGATTGTCAGATCAGCTACAACGGCAGCCAGTTGTATGTGGAGAATGGCTTAGATAATTACCCTGTGATCGATATAAGCTGGTACGGAGCGGCGGCATTTTGCAATTATTTGAGCGAGAAAGAAGGCTTGACGCCGGTGTATGATTTAAGCAACTGGAGCGCGGACTGGAACGCCAACGGTTACCGCCTGCCCACCGAAGCGGAATGGGAATATGCGGCCAAAGGGGGCGCCAACGGGAACGACACCAAGTACAGCGGTAGCGATAATGTGGATGAAGTGGCCTGGTATAGGGATAATAGTGGTGGGCACACGCATGAAGTAGGCACAAAACATCCCAATGAGCTGGGCATTTACGACATGAGCGGCAATGTATGGGAGTGGTGCTGGGATTGGTACAGCAGCAGTTATTACAACAGTAGTCCGCAGGATAATCCCAAAGGGCCGGATAGCGGCACGGAGCGTGTTTTGCGCGGCTGCAGCTGGTACTACTACGCGAACTACGTGCGTGTGGCTTTTCGCGGTAACGCCAGCCCGGGCAGCCCCTTCTTCGGGTTTCGCATACTGAGGACTCAAAAATAATTAACCTTTGTACTTTGTGCTGTTATGCTTTTCTTTTTCTTTTGCTACTTTTCTTTTTTTAAAAAAGAAAAGTAGATTTTTTCAAAAATTATAAAAGAACAATATGGGTAAAGAAACACCGGTATTGCCATTAATTTATGATTTGATCTTATGGTTTTCGCCAAAGTTCGCTCAATTTCCCCAAAAAATACAAATATACCTTGGGCGATCGCATGCTGTTCTGGGCGTAGCGCTGTCATTGGGAGGATTCCGCCCCGGCGGAAGACGAAGCAATCCCGATCCGTCGGGAGAAGAATCCCTAACAATTACAAACGCAGCAGTCTAGAGATTCTTCGTTCGCAAGCTCACTCAGAATGACAAGTAGGAATGGAG
>CAZJNP010000201.1:0-5547 GCA_964547355.1 uncultured Calditrichaceae bacterium | reverse complement strand
GTATAAAATTTATTATTCGAGTGAACTGGAATTAAATACAACCATAAATAAAAAACTATATTATGATATTTCATCGGGCCTTGTATATGGCTTTTAAGTTACATGGATTCATATAGTTATTAATTTGTCACCGTCAAAAAGAGCGTATCCGTAACGGCCGAGGCAAAAACGCCGATGCCGTCTCCGGTAAAGTGCATCACCGGCTCATGCAAATTGCCGTCCATTTCAATCACCCGCTGGAAGGTGAGAAAATAATCCTTAAAATTTTGATCACTGGCGTAACCGATGATCCGGTAGCGGCCGTAGAACATAAAGTGAAACCATTGCAGTTCCCTGTCCATTTCGCCGGTAGTCAAAGGTGTATTCAATATCAAATCGTGACTATAGCGCAGATCGTCCAGTCGCTGGACGATGTCCTGTTCTTCCCAGCGCGGGGGAATAAACGGATTGCGCGGCGGCCGGATAAAATGGTCCAGATCGCCATCTAGCGCAATAATAGAAAATGCGTAAAAATCCACTCCGGGGGAGCGTTGAAAATGCACCTGAGGCTTAATCAGCGTACCGGATAAATCATGCTCCAGGTATCGGATCGTCCTGGTGGAAAGCATGGTGTCGATGGCAAACCCGGGCAGCGGTGTGGTCGTTGTGGAAGAGGCTTCCAGAGGTTGTCCCTCGATGGTGGCCTGCACGTGCAGGGTGTAAGTACGGCCGGGAGCGATGATCAATTCATCCGCAGGATAGCTAAAAGAGCGCCGGGTGCTATCGTAACTCAGGGTGTAGTTGGCACCTGTCTGATCATCGGAAAGCATTACGTTGGCTTCCGGCAGGTAAAGACTGTCTCTTTGGATTTTTGAGTTCAGCGGGAAATTGCGCATAATCTTTATATGATCTACCGGATGACCGGGATAAAGGAAAGCTTCCACGACGATTTTAGGCTCGTATAAGGTGTTGTCCACTTCCACCACACCCTTGCCGCATCCGGAGAGGAAGGCGGCGATCAAAAGCCATGCAAGTCCTGTTTTTAACTTCATGATTTTCCTCAAAACTCTATTTTTACGCCCACGGTCGGCAGCACCGGCAGCATGTAAACGGTATCAATATTTTGAATGACCTGGTCGTTTGTGCTTTCGTCTTTGTAGAGCACAAACCAGACATTTTTTCGATTTAACGCATTGAACACCTGCAAGTAAGGCGCCAGTGTCCAGGAATGATAATGCTTTTCGTAAGTCAGACTAAAATCCACCCGTCCGTAGTAAGGCAGGCGGTACGAATCGATGGTTGTGGGGTAGATGGAAAAATTTTCCCCGCCGCGCTGAGTGTACGGCCACAGATCGTCCAGGTCCGGGAAGGAATTGGTCACATAAGCGGAACCCGGAACCGTCAACGGCTGGCCACTGGCATACACCATGCTCAGGCCCAGTAGCCAGCGTGAAGTGGCTTCCGTTGGTGTCCGGCCGCGCAGTTGGGCAATCAGGTTACCGATGTCCGTATGCAGCACCAGATTGAGCGTGGATAACCGGTCGTGGCGCGGCGCAAAATATTTGCCCTGATTGATTTCGTCGTAGCGGTAAAGGGTGTGTGCCAGAGAATAGCCCACCCAACCGGTCACGGGGCCGGTGTCTTTTTTGATCATGATTTCCAGTCCGGTGGAAAAACCGTTACCGTGCAGGAACAAACCTTCGGTGGTATTGTAAATCGCCCGGTCATCGTCGGTGTAACCCTGGGGCTTGATATCCACCAGAGCGTTCTGGTTGTATGCGTAAATGCTCTGGTAGTTTTTGTAATAAGTCTCAATTTCCAGTGAAAACTGACTGCCCAGTTCCCGCTGGTAACCGATGATGGCGTGGTAGGCGCTGCTTTCTTTCTGGTAATTATCGGACGAGGTCCACAGGCTGGTAAAAAAACCGCGCGGAATGCGGTGCAGGTACTGGTGGTATACGCCGCTGGCGAATTTTAAACTGCTCAGCTCGTTCAATCTGTATTTCATGGAAAATCTGGGGGACAGGTCCTGATAGTTCTTGTCGCTGTCAAAATAGTTGTAGCGCAAACCCAGATTCATCTCGAATCGATGCACCGGTTTCCATTCTCCTTCGATGAATCCCACATAATGGCGGCGCGTAACGTTGACATCCGATAGTCCGCTGGGAAATTCCTGTTTGTAAATTCCGGAGATGTTTTTCTGTTCAATACCTGTCGTGAAAAAAAGTTTATCTGAGTGGGCGTACTCCAGGTATCCTTTAAAGGTCAGGTCGTTCAGCTCGTTGTCTTCGGACACGTCAAAACCGCCTGTAAAATTAAAGTACGAAGAGAAATTGCTGTGGGTGATCCAGAATTTGGAGAACAGTCGGGGTGTAAAAATATGCGTCCACAAAACGCTGGCCGTGCGGTTACCCCAGTCATAATCAAATCCAATGCTCTCTTCGCTTTCCTCATTCAATCTAAAATGCAACACATCCCGCCCGCCAAAAACGGAAACGGTTAACTTGTTGTCCGCATTCAAATCAAAAAATCCTTTTAGATTGGCATCGTAAAAGTAGTAGTCGGGGATGTTGTCGATCATTTTGGCCACGGTCTGATCCAGATAAGTGCGGCGGAACGAACCGGAGATGGAGCCGATTTTGCCCATCGGCATTTGAAACGTGGTTTTAGCCGCCAGCAGACTAACCGACACATTGCCTTCAAACTGTTCCCGGTTGCCGTCCAGATAGGTTACGTCCATGATAGAGGAAAGCCGTCCGCCGTAGCGGGCCGAAAAGCCGCCTTTGGACATATCCACGTGTTTGATGGCGTCCGTGTTAAACGTGGAAAAGATGCCGAAGGCGTGCTCTGGATTGTACACGTCCGCGCCGTCAATCATGTACAGATTTTGATCCGGCGTGCCGCCGCGTACGTACAGGGCGGAAGAAAAATCGGACACCGGCAGGATGCCTGGCAAGGATTGCAGTGAACGCAGCAGGTCCGTTTCGGCCACCTGGGGGATTTTTCGGATTTCCATAGGCGTGAGCACAATTTTGGAAAGCGGCTGGCGGTAGAGTTTCTCGGCCGTGCGTAGAGACTCCGCCTCCACCACAATCGTCTGAGCAGTAAGCGCCTGTTCTTCCAGAAAAATGTTAATACGTTTGGACTCGCCCGGTTTGAGACGGATTTTGCGTACGTAGCGTTTAAATCCGATATATTCGCAGGCCAGGGTGTAAGTTCCTGCCGGCACATCCGGGATGATATAATACCCGCTCAGATTGGTGCTGCTGCCGATAGTGGTTCCCTTTAAATAAACATTGGCTCCGATGATGGTTTCGCGGCTGGCCTTATTAAAAACAAATCCGCTGATGGAAGCACTGTTTTGGGCAAAAAGCTCAGTAAGGAAGAAAAAAAGAATGAACAGGAAAGCAAACCGCTTCATCACATCTCCGAGAAGTAAAATTCCAATGGGTTTAATGGTCTAAATAACGTAGAACCGGGCGCGATTGTTTCATTGGTGCAGGATAAAGTTTAACGGATATGCGCCCCAGGAAACGGCATGTAAAAATTAATCTCACTATTTTTACCGCGAACGGGTAAAATGTTACGGTCGCAACCCTATTTTCCCTGCCCATTTCCGCCGTATGACCATGGTTTACAGGCTAACCTCTTCTTTCATTCGGAAACCTTTTTCCGTTTGTTCTACAGTACAGGCCGCACGGAACGGATCGTGTTCAAAAACGAGAATCCAGCCTTCCTCTACCACCTTAGGCAGCAGGCGTTTTTTTTCTTCGAGCGTGGTCATGGGGTGGTTGTCATAGCCCATAATGTAAGGCAGCGGTATATGCGAAGCTGTGGGAATCAAATCGGCACAGTACAGGACGGTGGTTTTCCCGTCGGAAATTTTGGGTAGCTGCATGCCGGGAGTGTGGCCGTACATGACCAGCACATCGATGCCGGGAAAAAGTTCTTTGGGGCCGTCCAATTCCACTAATTGCCCGGCTTCCTTAATAGGCAGAAAGTTTTCAGGCATATAACTGGCCCGGTCTTTATCCGAAGGATGATTGGCCCAATACCACTGCTCGCCCTGTACGTAATGAGTGGCATTAGGGAAAGTGAGTTTCAGCTGATCTCCGTCGTAGTAAGTGGCGCCGCCGATGTGGTCAAAATGCATATGGGTGATGATGACATCGGTCACGTCTTCCGGTTTCAGATTATGCGCGGCCAATCCTTCTTCAATAGTATATTTTTGATGATCCACGTTGTAAATTTTGGAGAGCTTGTCGCTCATTTTATAACCCACACCGGCATCCACTAAAATGGTGCGTGTATCGTTCCGGATGACCATTAAGCGCATGGCTAAACGGATGCGGTTGAGTTCATCGGCCGGATTGGTTTTTTGCCACAGCACCTTCGGAACCACGCCAAACATGGCGCCGCCGTCTAAACTGACATAGCCGGTTTCGATGGTAAAAACTTCGTATGGTCCGATTTTCATAACATCCGCTCCTTATTTTCATAGTTTACACAAAAAACAACGCTTTGGTTAGAAGTTTTCTGCATCCCAGATTATGTGTGGAAAAGATACGTTTTGTAGTTTTTGCTCACCCCGTTTAATTTGCGCCTGCGCGACTTTCTTTATCTGTAATGCGTCTGCAAGGATTCTCCCAATTTCCACTCCCCGATAGCGCAGAGGAAAGCGGGAGAGCTTCTGATCGGCCTTGCTTAACTGACTAAAACTGCCGCGGAAATTTTCGTTTTCAAAATGATAAAAACCGACGGCCAGATGTAATAGTCCCTGGAAGAAGTTCCTCTCTGCATTTCGGATTTCCATCCATAAATCTTCCAGGGTGTCATGACATTCAAAAAATAATTGCCGGTTAAATTGTTCCACAGCGGTTTGGAATTGTCGTTTCAATTGCGAATCAGTCATGACGTTACAGGGCCTGGACAAACCGGGCAATGAGTTCTACTTCCTGATCGGTGAGCTTGGAGAATGCAGGCATTTTGCCCCGGCCCGTCCGGATGATTGTTTTGATTTGTTTTAGTGTTAAGTTTTTGTCATACAGGGACGGATTAAAATCTTTTCCCTCGCCAATGGGGCCATGACAGCGGGCGCAGTTCTGACCGTAAAGCTGTAAACCTGGGTCCGCCTGGTGAGGATCGGCCGCCGCCTGTGTCTGTACCATTTGATGAGTGTGTGTGGTATTAACCGGACTGGTGGTTATCTGATATGTGACAATGAGCGCCAAAGCAATAAACATTAGAAAGAAAAAAAATAAGACAGGCTTATTATCCATGGAACCTCCGATTCATTTAGCCCTTTTTGAACTTTAACGGCAAGTGCGCCTGTAAAATTTCAATGGCATTATTATTTAGGGTTTGCAGTGATTTTATCCTGTAAACGACTTTGTAATTTACAAAACAGTAATCTTTCTCCGCAAACAAAAAAGGCTGGGAGATTTCCGGAATGCAAAATTGAAAAGGGAATATGGCGAAAAGGATAAAGTGTGAAGAAGCAATTCAGCTTTTTTGAAAGGCTAAAGCGGGTAAAATGGGCCGGGATGGGCGACGGGATAACGTGTAAAC
>CAZJNP010000200.1:0-5595 GCA_964547355.1 uncultured Calditrichaceae bacterium | reverse complement strand
TTACATGTAAAACAGAGACTTGTGATCCTTCGTCAAACCGATTCCAAGTTATGAGAATTTAATGATTTTTCTAACATTGCCCAACAATATTTTTAGTAGTTATTGAAATACGCCCAAATTTAACATCATGTTTAAGGACAGGCTGGAAAAGAAAATAGTAATCAGTAGAGAAGAAAATGGCAAAGGCCTTAAACGGCTAAGACCCCAAGTAACATAAGCCACCAAAATTAGATGGTTTAATAAAAATCGGCCACAATAATAGAAACGTCATCCTCAAAGAATTCCGCTTTGGTGAAACGATCCAGTGATTTGCGAAGCCGAACCAAAAATTCGTCACCACTGCGATTCATTTCTTTTTTCAACTGCTTTTTAACGCGTTCGATGCCGTATTGTTTTCCCTTCGTGTTCGCCGCTTCATTGACACCATCGGTAAAGATCATCAGTCGGGCGGGTTCTTCAATGATCAATTCTTTCTGCTCATACTCGATCCCAAAATCCATAACTCCCAATAAAAAGCCATTGGTGTCCAGTTCCCGCATTTCGTTCTTTTCCCTAAAAAATAACAACGGTCTGGGATGGGCGGCATTAGCATAAGTCAGTTTACGGTTTTCACGGTCATAGACGGCATAAAAGGCGGTGAAAAACTCTCCCATCTGGAAAACCTTGCAAAAGTCGCTGTTTATTTTTGCAAAAACGTCCGCGGGATTGAGTGTGTCATTCACATATTTTTGAAAGGTCATTTTAAACATGGCGGTCATCATGGCGGCTGCTACCCCGTGGCCGGATGCGTCAGCTAATAAGATGCCAGTATGTTGTTCGTCAATTTCAAAAATATCGTAGTAATCGCCTCCCAGTTGGCTGGATGGAATATATATGGCTGAAAATCGGACATTCGGGAATTCAGGAAGTTTTTCCGGAAGCAGACTTTGCTGAAAATCCCCCGCTTTTTTCAGATCCTTGATCAATCGTTTGTTCTGCTCTTCGATGATCATCTTCTGGGATTCCACCTGTTGCAGCGCATTGTGCAGTTCTTCCGCCCGTTCTTCCAACAGCTTATTCTGTCCCTTAATATGGTTAAGTAAATGAATGCGTTCTGCGCTGATACCCAGGAACTCCACAATGGCCTCTAACATAAACCGGTCGGATTCATCCAGTTGGATACGCTCGGTATTTTCAATATTTAAAACCCCAACCACCTGATTTTTAGCTTTGAACGGCAGGGCAAACTCGCTTTTTACGCCTTCAATTATCCCATCAATAAACAATCTGCTTTGCTTTACGTCATTGATAATTTGCGGTGTCCGTTCGGTAAAGGCAGCTCCCAGCACGCCGCGATCGGTTCTGAATTCGCTACCGATCGGAAAGCGTTTACGCGCTTTTTCCATCTGATAACCGGCCATGGCTCGCAGTACCAGACGATCTTTATCGGGATCATAAATAAATAACGCAACCTGTGAGGATTCAAAAAAGGATTTAACCAGAGCATTAACCACAAAAGCGCCCACCGACTCCAGGTCCTGACTACGCGCGATTTGCTTACTAATCTCATTGATGGTTTGCACCTGCAGATATCGTTTTTCCAGCAAGCGGTCATTTTTAATCTGTTCCGTAACATCCAGGAAACCTTCTATTCCGCCCACGATACGTCCCTGTCCGTCTCGAATTACACTGGCATTGCGATGAATATATCGGATATTGTTTTCTTTGGTTAAAATCTGGGCGATAATATTTTTTCGCTCTTCCGTTCCCTCTTCTATGATGTCCTTTGTGATTATCGGACCTTCTAACATGAAAATATCTTCCAATGAGCGTCCGATGGCTTCCTGTTCGCTGTACCCGGTAATTTTTTCAGCAGCCTCATTCCAGGTGATGATGGTACCGTCCAGGTCATAGGTTAACAGAGCATTGGGCGAATTTTGAACGATGGTTTCCAGGTAGTGACGGGAATAATCCACTTGCCGCAATAAGACTTCCAGCCTACTGGTGCGATCTTCAATTTCTCTTTTCAGATTGAGCCGCTCGATGGCGCGATTTATGGCAAATTTCAGAACCTGAAAATCCACCGGTTTCTGCAGGAAATCCGATGCCTGATGCTGGATGGCCTTAATAACTGATTTGATGTCTCCATGGCCGGTTATAACTATCACTTCCGTTTTTAAATCATTTTCCCGGATGCGTTGCAGCAGTTCCAGACCGCTCATTTCCGGCATTACCAGATCGGTGATGATGATATCCGGTTTGAGTTCTTGATATAACGTTAAACATTCGTAGGGATTTGTAACGGTAAACACCTGATGATTATCAAAACTCAGGAATTTCTCAAAAAGACGTAGCGCATTGGGATCATCATCCACCAGCAGAATTTTTGCTTTCTCTATGGCGCGCTGGTCTGTTTCTTTAATTTGTTCTTTTTCGATAATTTCCGGCCAGATCATAACACATACATTTCCTTTGTTGTTTCTACTAATATAGTCGACCGTTTAAAGATTTGATTAACCATTGCGGATAAACTGGACAAAAACAGTATTCGAGGGCGGGAAAAACTTCCGGGGAAAGTATATCCCCCCCGGAAGCATGGTAATCGAATTAACTTTGAAGAGCAACGTGGGCAAAAACTTTAGCGTCGTTTATCATATTAGAGATTTTACAGTACTCATTGGGCTGATGTGCCAAATCGTCCAGGGTGGACCAGACAGCAGCCTGGTAGCCTGCACGGCGGAAAATAGCCGCCACGGTTCCTCCTCCAATGCCCATCGGTCTGGCGTCGATATGATACACATCTTTTACCGCTTTTTTGAGTGCAACCACCACAGGCGCATCCACCGGAGTGGCAGGAGCGGCTTGTTCTTCCTGCTCGGAAGTGATTTCAATTTGCACACCAAATGATTTTTCCACCTCGTCCGCCATTTTACGTACGGTCGCCATCACCTCGTCGAGGGTGTAATCCGGTAAAATCCGACAGTCCAGGTAAAAAATATCATCACCCGGAATGGTGTTAACATTTGGTACGTTGGCTTCTTTTTTAGTGGGTTCAAAGGTACTGATGGGCGGATCAAACACCTCGTCCCTTTTATCGTAAATGCGATAAAGTTCTTCCAGCTTGACGATCAGATGGGAAGCCGCTTTGAAGGCGTTTATGCCACGATCAGGCATGCTGGCATGTACCTGCTTGCCCTGGGTTTTGAATTTTAACCACAGAATGGATTTTTCGGCCACTTCGATCATACTGCTATCCGGTTCACCGGCATCCGGTACAATGATCAGATCGTCTTTCCCGAATAATTCGGCATGATGATCCACCATGTGCTGGAGGCCGTAAGTACTGCCGGTCTCTTCGTCCCCCACCAGCATCAGGCCCAGATTAACTTTCGGTTTGATTCCGGTGTCCAGGAAAGCTTTGGCCGCTATGATTCCGGATACCAACCCCTGGTGATTGTCCTCGCTTCCGCGTCCGTAGATTTTCCCGTCCTTAACAACCGCCTCAAAGGGATTCGTTTTCCATTTGGAAAGATCCCCTTCCGGTACCACATCCATATGGGCCAATATCCATACCGTGCGACTGGTATCTTCTCCCGGCAGCACCGCTACCAGATTAGGACGCTGGCCTCCTTTTGCAGACGAGTCGGGGGCCGGATAATCTTTTACTTCCGAAAACCCAATGCCTTTTAAATATTGTTTGAGGAATTCGGCTTTGTCGTGCTCGCCTTCTCCACCGCTGGCAGGACTGAGCGCTTTGATGGGAATGAGTTGTTTCATTAACTCAACGGCATCATTTTCCAACTGCTCGATTTTATCGGCTACTTTCGGATAGTTCTGATTCATTTAATAGCTCCTTATTTGGTATCACTTACTAAGATATCTGGTGGATGTGCGTACATTGCTAACTTTGATATTCGTAAAAAGCATGCTGAATGTACCTTTTCAGTCATGCTATTATTCATTCACTATTTTAAATCCGCCCATCTCCGGCACCACGATATCGTGCAGTACTTTACTGAAATAGCGATCGGTCATCCCGGCGATAAAGTCCCGCACTTTTAGCTCTGCGCTGGTACGCTCCAGATAGGTTTCGGATTTCGAATTTAAAAAATGCTGATAAATGGCGCTTTCCTTGTCCTGCCGGTGCAGTGCTTTCAGAAAATGCTCAAACAAAATTTCCATACCGCGCGCGATGCGTTCATGGTTGATTTTTAATTTTGGACTTTTGTAGATGGCGCGGTAATTGAACTGTTTTAAGGTGTACAGGGCCTGCGAAATGCGATCGCTAAAACACACGTAATCTTTTCCGTAGCTTTGTTGCACCACGTCGTTGACCAACGTATCGATAATCTGCCCGTTGGAAGTGCCCAGAATCCTGGTGGCCTCCTGCGGCAGTTCATCCCGGCTGATCAATCCGATCCGGATGGCGTCGTCAATATCCTGACCGATATACGCAATGGTATCGGTTAGACGTACCACACAACCTTCCAGAGTGGCCGGCGCTGTGTCTGCCGGTTCGCCGGCTTCCATCTGTAGGATATAATCCTGCAGGTCTTGTTCGGTTTTGTTTTTCTGGGGACGCAGAGCCTGATTATGCACTTCACCGTTATGGGACAAAATGCCGTCCCTGGTCTGAAAAGTTAAGTTGAGTCCCTGCCCTTTTTTGGCAATCACATCCACCACACGCAGGCTTTGGATATTATGGTGGAAATAACCCAGACCATATTTCTGACTGATCGCGCTCAGAAATTTTTCGCCGTCATGACCGAATGGAGGATGTCCCAGGTCATGTCCCAAGGCAATGGCTTCGATCAAATCAGTGTTTAACTTGAGAAATCGGCCAATCGTGCGGGAAATCTGCGCCACGCTTAAGGTGTGCAAAATTCGACTGGTCAACTGCTCGTCCAGCAGCGAAACAAAATAGATGACCTGGGTTTTGCCGGTGTATCGCCGGAATGCGCCGCTGTAAAAAATACGGTCACGATCCAGCGCAAACGGCGGCCTGTATTGAACGGCAGGCTCTTTTCTATGGCGCGTGGCTGCCCGGTTAGGCGTGGCAAAAGGCGACAGAAAACCAGTTTCGATATCGTCCACGGCCCGTGCAATGTCCTGCATGGATTTACTCATGCATCGTTCCCTGTCTGATTTACTTTGAATGACTAACAAACATGGAAAAGTCCATCTTCTAAAGATACAAATTTAAGCTTAATGACTCTGTAAAAATTAATTCGTGATCATTCGTGAAATTCGCGGACCTACTCCATTCGAAAACGCTTTCCTCAAGTTAATAAAGATTTGCCACAAAATAAATTCTTTTAATCCGGTAACCAAGACGAAAAAATATGCCGGACTTTAATCCTTACCTCGAATTCGCCTGACATCACATAAAACCTGTGATTATTTAATATTGCATGTAAAAATCATGTCTTGTTGAAAATCCACCATAAAAAAAGAAAATCCGAGCATTCTTGAAATTTATTCTTTAGATTAAACATGAGCTTCAAGCACTCAACAAAAAAGTCCGTTATTATTCGATTATAAATACAACCCATGTTCAATTAATTATGAAATTTTAGGCACCTGATACGGTTGTAAAAAATATAACCTGTTAGTTAC
>CAZJNP010000199.1:0-5606 GCA_964547355.1 uncultured Calditrichaceae bacterium | reverse complement strand
AAATAGTGGAACATACGGCCGATATCGCCCTGAAAGTAAATGCAGTAACTCTGGAAGAACTGTTTTTAAACGCGGCTCTGGGATTATATCAGGTGATGTTTGATCGGGATTTCGCGCACATTGGAAACGGGAACGAAACGGTTTCGTTTACGGTTCAAGGAATGTCGTTAGAAGAATTGCTGGTGGCTTTTTTAAGCGAGCTGAATTATTATGTGACCGTGCGCCATCGGTATTTGTATTCTTTTGAGACGATTTCGATTGCCGAAAAAGAGCGGGAATATGCGCTGCACTGCCGCGCGAAAGCGCCTGTGCTGGACGAAGAACTTTTAAACACCATTAAAGAAATAAAATCTATTACCTATCATCAACTTCGGATTGAAAAAAAGGGCGAAGCGTATTGGGTCAGGATCGTTCTGGACATTTAATCGGAGAGGAGCATCGCATGAAATTTCGGTCGTATAAAATAGAACAAATCGATCAAAATTTGTTCGAAATCGAACAACAAGAAGGCATGCTCTGTCCGGGACGTATTTACGCCTCGCCGGAAATGATGCAATCATTGATCGAGGAAGAAGAACCGCTGCAGCAGGTGGTGAACGTGGCGCATCTGCCGGGAATTCAAAAATATTCCTTAGCCATGCCGGATATTCACTGGGGCTACGGTTTCCCGATTGGCGGTGTGGCCGCAATGGACTGGCAGGAAGGGGTGATTTCGCCCGGAGGCGTAGGGTACGACATCAACTGCGGCGTACGATTGGCCGCCACAGACTTGACCACTCAGGAGATTAAGCCCAAGCTCGAAAAACTCATCAATCGTCTTTTTCAGGTGATTCCCACCGGCGTCGGTTCCTCGGGCGCCATAAAAAAATTAAACAGAAATGATTTACGTCGACTGGTGCAGCAGGGACCGCGCTGGGTAATCGAACACGGTTTTGGAGAGGCAAGGGACCTGGATTTTATCGAGGAAAACGGACGGATGGACTGGGCGGACCCCTCAGCGCTGAGTGAGCGGGCAATGGAGCGCGGTCAGCCCCAGATGGGTACGCTGGGTTCGGGAAACCATTTTCTGGAAGTGGATCGGGTGGAAACGGTGTATGACCGACAGGCGGCTGCAACCATGGGCTTGTTTGAGAACCAGATCGTGGTACTGATTCACACCGGGTCCCGGGGATTCGGCTATCAAGTGTGTGACGATCATCTTAAGGAAATGGGCAAGGCGGCGATAAAATATAGAATTCATTTACCGGATCGGCAGTTGGCGGCCGCACCCATTAACAGCCCGGAAGGAGAGAAGTACCTGCGGGCCATGGCGTGTGCGGCCAATTACGCCTGGAGCAACCGGCAGGTGATCATGGCTCTGGCCAAACAGGCGTTTGAGCAAGCGTTGGGCATATCGCCGGCGGAGTTGAATTTCCGGCTGGTGTACGACGTGTCCCATAATATTGCCAAGAAGGAAGAACACGAAATTAACGGCCAGTTAAAAACGGTTTGCGTGCATCGCAAGGGCGCGACGCGCGCGTTCCCTCCCGGCAGTCCGTTTATTCCGGAAGCGTACCGGGCAATCGGTCAGCCGGTTTTAATTCCCGGAGATATGGGACGCTACTCCTTTGTCTGTGTGGGGACGGCGCGGGCGCTGGAAGAAACGTTCGGCAGTACCTGTCACGGTGCGGGGCGCGTGATGAGCCGCCATAAGGCCAAGAAAATGGCGAAGGGCAGAGACCTGTTTAAGGAAATGGCAGACATGGGCGTGGTGGTACAGGCCAAGGGAAGGGCCACCATGGCGGAAGAAATGCCGCTGGCCTACAAGGATGTAGCGGATGTGGTTCAGGTGATGCACGACAGCGGGATCAGTAAAAAAGTGGCCAAGTTGAAGCCATTGGGGGTGATTAAAGGGTAGCGCTCGTGGATGGGTTTTGCTAATTGAGCAATATTGTTAAGAACCAATGGCCGAGGACTAAGGAGGCAGTAAAAAAATTCCAAAAAAGCATATTCCAAATAAGCTCCAATATTCAAATTCCCAGTCACCGAAATCAGGAGCTGCGTTGGTTTGGGATTTATGAGCATCCTTTACTGTGCTTAAAAATTATTTTCCAATTGCTCCCGCGTAACCTGCACTTTACTGCGCACGATAAACGCCTGATCGTAGCCATACTGCTTTGCCTTTTCGCGCAGCTCTTCCGCCTGCTTACGGGTGAGCAGATCGCCCACGCGTAATTTGTAAAATGGGGTCTCGAAGATCAGATAGATTTTGTGCCCCATGCGTTTGAATTGATTTTCCGCCCGTTCCTGTTCAATGGTGGCGGTTTCCAGATTACGGGTGGCCAAAAGCTGCACGCGGAAGCCGTCGGTTTCCTGCAAGCCTTCGCTCAACGTTTCCTTTCGGGTATCCGTTTTTTCCTCTTTCGCGCTCGTTGCAGGGGGTGCCGTTTCTTTTTCGGTAATTTTAATATCGTCGTCTTTCAGGCTCAAGGGATCAAAGGATTCGTCATAAGCTTTGGGAGCTGCTGCTGCGGGTTCTTCGGCCTCTTTCTTGACGACCTTTCCGGACGGGGCGCAAGCGCTAAAGAACATACCGGAAATAAATGTCACTAATAGAAACAAACGCATCATGGGTATTCTCCTGCGGTTAAATAATTTCCAGAAATTTCTGTTGCATCCAGCCGGTTTTTCCGTCGTCCAGCCGGATTTCGAACCAATCCTGCGCCTGACGCTGTATTTTTACCCGCGTTCCTTCGTGAAGGACAAAGACCTCGGTACCGCCGGGATTGGGTTCGGCATAAACGGTCACCGTTGGATTCATAATCACGCCGTAGCGTTCCGATTCCGTTTGGTAAATTTTCTGGATCAGAATAAACGTGGCAATTATGAACAGAGTCAATAGGGTAATCGTAGCCGATTTAAAGCGGTCGCTTTTGTGTCTTCTCTTATGGAACAGAAAGGCGGCAAAAGAAAGTAGAAGCAGGATAAAGAGTCCCGCCACAACCCAGGTAATGAGCGACAGATTAAAAACTTCCAGCACTGCCTCCCACCAGACCGAAAGGATAAATCGCGGCGGGGTCTGAATTTTATCCACCAAACGCAGTTTTAGCAAATTGAGATTGGTGTTCAGGGCTTCGTCGTTTTTGAGGAATTTTTTAGCCCGCTCGTAATTCAAACGAGCCGCGCCCAATTGATTCAGCTTGTAGTATGCGTTGCCCAGGTTAAAATACAGTGCGCCGCTTTCATATCCCTGCTCGAGAATCTGGCGGTATTTCTCGATGGCCTGCTGGTATTTGCCCTGCTGGTAAAGCTGGTTGCCCTGCTCAAACAGCGCGTTTGGATTTGTGGCAAAAACCGTCAGCGCAAAAAATAAAACCGCCACGAAAGAAATACGTTTTATTAAATCCATTTTTCCAACCTGGTTAAAATATGCTTCGCTTTTTCGTAAACCTGTTTGCGCGCATCGGTATCGGTGTTAATATTGGCGAATTGACCCAGATCGCTTTCCTGAAGCACCTCCAGATAGGCGCTGGTTTCATCCTCGGGGATGCCCCTTTCTTTGAACACCCGGCGGATATTTTCCGAGCTGAACTCGGACAGTTCCATGTTCAATTTATCCAGCACAAACCCCTGCAGTGCCTGTGCGATGGCTTTGTAGAACAAAGCCTGATCTGGTGATGTAATCAGGGATTTGGCTTTGGAAAGCTGTTTGGCCGCGATTTTGCCCGCCTTGTAGCGCCGTGCCAGCTTTTGATCGCCGTACAATCGCGCCTGCCGTTCATTAACGAACACAAAGGCAAGGAACAAAAACAGGCCGCTGACGATGGTCAGCCAGAAAGACAGGGACAAATAGGGCCGGTATCCGATCGGTTCGAAATCCGAAAATTCTTTGATGAACCGGATGTCCTGCCCCAGCAAAGCCACTTCCTGCCGGCTGAGACCGGCGCCGGTCTGATTGAGCGCCACGGTCGATTCTTTGCCCTTTAATATCCTCAGATAAAGCGGCTGACTGGTGAGGGTCTGGTACGATTTGGTCTTAGGATTGAAAAAAGTAAAACGCACCGGCTTAATGCGGTACTCGCCCTCGTGACGCGGCACCAGAATGTACTCGGCGGTTTTAATGCCGGAAATGACCGGGCCTTTGTTGTTAATACGGGTGGAAACTTTCGGTTCGTACTGTTCCAGATCGGGCGGAATGCTCAGTTTGGGGACGTCCACCAGTTTGATATTACCGCTGCCTCTGATTTTAATCTTCAGGGATATGGCGTCGTTGACCTGAGCCACCGTTTTATCCGCCGTGACGCTTAAAGTAAAGTTGCCCACTGCTCCGGAAAAATCGACCGGTTTTCCTTCTTCCGGCAGGGGTTTTACATGGATTTTTACTGGCGCACTGACCAGCGCTTTGCGAATGGTACGTCCAAAAGGATCGTCGAAAAAGCTGTCGAACAGGCTGCGCGTGCCGCGTCTGGAGCGCACCAACGCTTCAACGGTGATGCGCATGGGATCGATGGTTAATGTGCCGGTTTGGGTGGGGAAGAGCGCCATTTTATCCAACGTGGCCACGTTGTAGCGGATGCCGTTAACAGTGACGCTTTCGATGACCGGTTGGGGCGGCATCTGGAATTTTTCCACCCAGAAACCGGTGTTGGCCGGCATTTTATCCACGTTGTAGGTACGCACCTCCGCGCGAAAATAGAGTTTATACGCGACGGTGACCGGTTCGCCCAGGTAAACGTTTTTTCGGGAAACTTCCGCTTTCAGGTAAAGGCTTTTGCCCAGCAGATCCGAATCGCTGCGCCCGGATTTTTGCTTGTTTTTATTTCCGGCGGAAGGAGCCGCGGCCGTTTTGGTTACGGTAATAGTAACAGAATTGGAGCGGTAAGTTTCGCCTTTGTACTCCGCCGTGGCCGGGGCAATGGTAAACGTTCCTTCCTGCTTCGCTTGCAGGTAAAAGGTTAGGGTTTTGCTGGACGACATCCGCCCGTTGATCCACTGCAAATTGGTGGATTCGTTGGGTCCGGAGAGAATGTAAAACTTGCTCAGATCCGGATACTGGATTTCCGGCAGGGAAGTGGATTTGCCGGAAATTTCCACCGAATAGCGGAACTGTTCGTCCAGGCCCACGCGGTTTTTACTGACAAAAGCCTGAATGGTGATCGGCTGGGCGGTCGCCGACCGGACAGTAAAAAGAACCAAAAGGATAAGCGGAACAATTTGCGTAAATCTCTTCATCTTCTACCAATCTTTGTCCACAGCTCTACGGGTGGCCCGGATGGGCGCTTTTTTCTTTTCGGAATTTTGTTCCTGTTCGCGCAGGGCGTTCAGGATGCGTTCGGCTTCTTTTTTATCCATTTTCTTTTTATCCGATTCCTTAGGCTGTTTCTTTTCCTGCTTTTTTTTCTGTTGCTGCGCTTTTTCTTTTTGAGCCTGCGCCTGCTGCTGTTGCTGTTGTTGCTGGTTTTGCTGCTGGTTCTGCTGTTCTTGTTTTTTCTTTTTCAGCTTTTCCAGCAACGCCTTGAGCCGGGCGTCGTCCGGATAGCGGTGCCGGCCTTCGTTTAAAATCTGCTCTGCCGTTCGCCACTTCCCGTCCGGTTTTTTTTTGGCTTGCAGGTGGGACAGGCGGTTGG
>CAZJNP010000198.1:0-5668 GCA_964547355.1 uncultured Calditrichaceae bacterium | reverse complement strand
ACTTTCGTCCTTTCCAGGGCGCGCATTCCCTGGCTGTTGGTGGCGTTTTTCGGAGAAATCGTTTCCGCTTTTATTCTGAACAGTTTCGAAGCCACATTGCAGCAAAAAGTGATTTCCGCATTTTTTATTCCTATTGTCATGGCGATGGGGGGCTCCACCGGACAGCAGGCCAGTGTGATCGTAGTGCGCGGTCTGGCCACCGGAGATATCGGATTGGGGGATACCAAAAAGCGATTGATTAAAGAGTTCCGGATTTCCCTTTTTACCAGCCTTTTCTTTTCCACGCTTTTGTTTGGTGTGGTTTATTTCTGGGACGGATGGCTGTTTGCCACCATCCTGGCTTTTTCCATGTTTGTGGTGATCAACAATGCGGCCATCATTGGAGCGTTGATCCCACTGACGTTTAAGCGCTTTAAAATAGACCCGGCTTTAGCCGCGGCGCCTTTCATTTCCACTTCCAACGACATTATCGGGTTGTTAATCTATCTCTCTATCACCACTTTTGCTCTGCGCATGTTTTAACGGTTGCATCCTGGCCAAAAAGGATTTCGGTACGACACGCGTTTCCCCGTGTTTCAATATCCAGAATTGCTCCGCGTTCAGTTGTTTTAGTGCAATGGTGTTTCGCAAAACTTTGGGCGGTTCATCCAGGGGCTCATCGGACAGAGAAAAGGTACCCCAGTGAATGGGAATGAAAATGCGCGCCCGCAAATCCCTGAATGCTTCAATGGCCTCTTGAGGTCCCATGTGAACCGGCGACATAAACCAACGCGGGCGGTAGGCGCCGATGGGCAGAGCGGCGATATCGAAAGATCCGAAGTGTTGGCCGATCTCCTGGTAACCCGGAAAGTAGCCGGAATCTCCGCCAAAATAAATTTTAATGTTTTTGCCCAGAATACTCCAGCTGGCCCACAGCCTTTTATTGCGGTCAAAGGGTGTACGACCCGAAAAGTGCTGCGCGGGTGTGCATATAAAAAGGATGTTGTTAAAACGGAATTCGTCCCACCAGTCCATCTCCACATAATGATCGATACCCCATGATTTTAACAATGCACCCACACCCAATGGCACCAGGTACAAAGGGCGATTGCCCAGCCGACGGATAGTGTTTTTATCCAGGTGGTCGTAATGATCATGGGAAATAATCACCACGTCGATCGGGGGCAGATTGTTGAAAGCCAGTCCGGGCGCAACGACTCGCCTGGGTCCGATAAAAGACAAAGGAGAGGCGCGCTCGCTCCAGATGGGATCGGTAAGAATGTTCATCCCTTCAATCTGGAACAGCAGCGTAGAATGCCCGATCCATGTAACGGTAACCTCGTTTTGGTTTGTTTTTAAATCGCTTCCGTCGTTTTCCATTCGCTTAAAATGGTATTCGTTCGGAACGGGCGGTTTTTTACCGGTGATGCGGTCGAGCACCATCCATTTGAAAATATCGCCGGGGCCGCGTTCCTCAAATCCCGGAAAGGGGTTAAAAAAATTTTCGCCGTTAAAGTGCATCTGGGCGGTGGCGGTCATAGTTAATATACTCCAGATAAGAAAAATTTTGACAGGCATGTGATTTCCCATACTTTACTACCACGGCTTTTCAGCTAAATACGCTAACACATAAAGCGTTTCCTTCATGTTGTAATTGTATTGGATTCATAGAAACGATCGTCGATTGTTGTTTATACGAAACAAAAAAGAAAAGGTTTGTATTTTTTTTGCCTGCTAAAAGTTTGCCTCAAAAAAAAATAAATCGTATCATATTGTATGGATAGAACCGCTGCTTCGAATCGTATTCTTACGACCGTTTTTATTATTTCATTTCTGAATTTAATCGGCTTTGGGATCGTCATTCCGTTGATTCCATATTATGCAGAGAGTTTTGGAGCCACTCCCGCGGCCGTCGGCGTTTTGATCGGGTCTTACGCTGCGGCTCAGTTTATTGGGGCGCCTCTCTGGGGGCGCTTTTCGGACGGTCAGGGGCGCAAGCCCATACTGATCGTTACTATTATCGGATCCGTGTTCGGATATATTTTATTCGGCCTGGCGGAATCTTTGCTCATTTTATTTATCAGCCGGATATTTACGGGATTCACCAATGGGAATATTTCCGTGGCTCAGGCTATTGTGACCGACATAACGGATGAAAAAGATCGGGCGCGTGGTCTGGGATTAATTGGCGCAGCTTTCGGTTTGGGGCTGGTGCTTGGACCAGCCCTGGGCGGTTTTCTAAGTCGCTGGGGTTACGTCTGGCCGGCGTATGCCGCGGCCATACTCAATTTTTTAAGCCTTTTCTTTGTTTTTTTCTGGTTACCGGAAACCCGCCTGCAGAAAGTACAAAAGGCAAAGGCGGAACAGATGGATTCCGTTTTTAGTATGCATGCGCTTTACCAATCGCTGCGCCGTCCGCTGGTTGGTCCTGTATTGAAGATACGCTTTATTTTTGCCTTCTCTTTTTCCACCTTTGCCACGGTGTTTGCATTGTATGCCGAGTTTGGTTTGGGTTATTCTACGCAGACTACTGCCTACCTGCTGGCATATGTGGGCGTTTTAATGGTGGCAGTGCAGTCTCTGATGATTGCTCCATTAAGCGTACGATTTGGCGAAAAGCGGCTGTTATTTTATTCCATTTTCCTGATGGCGATTTCTCTGGTGGGATGGGCGGTTTCACGGAATCTGGTCTTTCTAAGTCTGGTGCTTATTCCGCTAGCGGTTGCCAGCGGTATTTTTAATACGGTGATTAACAGTTTGCTCAGTAAGCTGGTGGCTAAAGATGAAGTCGGGGGGATGTTGGGGATTTCCGCTTCTTTGGAAAGTTTTACCCGCATCATTGCACCGTCGGTGGGCGGGTATCTGATGCAGCGCTTTGGCTTATCAGCTCCGGGTATGGTGAGTGCTATTATTCTAGTAGTATTTTTACCTTCCGCGTGGAGGTTGTTCATGACTCCTCGCGCTCACATGGACTAAAACCTTCTTTAAACACAGGTGGTTTGAATTCGTGCTACCGATTCAATCTCTGCCTCGATGACATTTCCCGGTGTTAGAGGACCGACCCCGGCCGGAGTGCCGGTTAAAATTAAGTCGCCTGTTTCCAGCGTAAAAAAGCGGCTGATATAGGACACCAGTTCCGGAATAGGAAAAAGCATCCGGGAGGTATTCCCGTTTTGTTTTAATTCCCCGTTTATTTTTAAAACCAATTGCAGGCGATCGGGATGCGCTATATTTAGGGCTGAAACAAAGTTGGATACGGGACATGCGCCGTCGAACCCTTTGGCTACAGCCCAGGGCAGTCCGCCTTTTTTTGCCTGCGCTTGCAGATCGCGTAATGTTAAATCCAGTGCCAATCCATAACCGGCGATGTAATCGAAAACCTTTTCCTTTTCAATAAAGGAACCTTTTTGGCCTATACACAAAGCCAGTTCGATCTCATGGTGCACAGAACCGTAATTGCGGGGCAGTTTGAGTGGTTGTTCGATGGAGCAAAGCGCGCTGTTCGGTTTAAGAAACAAAACCGGAGACTCGGTGCGTTCGGCTTGCATTTCATCGATATGTCTCGCGTAATTTCTACCCACACAAATAATTTTGGATGGCGTAAACGTACGACCATCATTAAAGCGTATGGTATTCATGGTCTCTTTGTCTCTTTCGTTTTAAATAATACGGTACAGTTTAATTGGTCCGAGCATCAGGTCCAGTTGCTCAATCATCGCAAGGGCGCGTTTGATACTGGCTTCTTTCGCTTCATCAATTAAAATATGGACGTAGCCTAATTCTTCTGTGTGCTCCTTATTAACTTCGGCATGGGCGGACGCAATATTGATTCCGTTTTCACCCAGCACGGTGGTGATTTTGCCGACCACACCGGGTTTATCCACACAAGGAAAGCGCAGGTAGTAGGCGGAAAGGATTTCATCCATGGGCATTACCGGTTTCGGATTCCAGCCGAGCCGGAAAGAAGCCTTGGGGCTGCTGGTCTGGCGCAGGCGTTCTCCGATTAGGATCAGGTCGCGCAAGATCAGACTACTGGCCGGTTCGATGCCCACGCCTCGTCCGTACATCATATAGTCGCCCAGTAGATCGGTTTTTACAAAAAACGCATTGTACTCATTCCGGATAAAGGTCAGCGGGTGATCCTTGGGCACCAGCGTGGGATGTACATGAATTTCGAATTTATCTTCGTGATCCCTCATGATGGCCAGCATCTTAATTTCAAAACCGAATTCCTGGGCGCATTGGATATCAAACACAGAAATGTCAGAAATGCCTTCAGAAAACACATCCCGGAAATCGATCTCCACGCCAAAGGCGGCCGCAGCTACGATGGAAACTTTTTGGGCGGCGTCTGAACCTTCGTAATCTATAATGGAAAGAGATTCGGCTAACTGTTGAATTTCTTTGGATCGCAGTACGTCTTTTAGGGGTACTTGCCGGCGGGTCATTTCGGACAAGATGTAGTTGGATGTGCCGCTGATAATGCCGTAAAGCGATTTGATGTCGTTGGCTACCAGATTGTGTTTTAGCGAGCTGATAATGGGCAGACCGCCGCCTAGCGATGGTTCAGGCAAAATCTGAATGTTAAATTCGGAAGCTAACTGCACCATTTCGGTCAGCTTGGAAGCCAGTAACATGCGGTTGGCCGAAATAATATGCTTTCCTGATTTGATCATCTGCTTGATGATGGTAAAAGTAGGCTCGATGCCGCCGATGGCATCTATGATTATTTGAATACCAGCGTCATTGGCGATCTCGTCAGGGTTGGAAGTGATGAGTCCTTTTTCTACCCGTACGGAACGTTTAAAATGTATGTTTTTGACCAGAATTTTTTTCAGGTTAAGCTGATAGCCCGTTTCTTCAAGGATTTTTTCTTTTTTTTGCTGATAAATTTTGTAGAATCCACTGCCCAGTTTCCCCAGACCGAGCAAAGCGAAATTGATGGTGCGCGCTTTGGGCATGCCTTCTCCGTTTATTATAAAGTTGTAATAAGTATAAAGATTTATTGGAACGCAGGCAAGAAATATCGACTTTGGTGAGAATTAAATTCGGAGCTTGAAAAAACTTACTATCAATATGTGATTTAATCCATGGGAGGAATAAAACAGAAAAAATCTTTCGAAATGTATTGAATCATTCGTTTTATTGTTCTATCTTAAAAGCATAAAGTGGGGAAGCATAATTATAAAAACCTTTTATATCTGATTAGAATAATATTTCCCATGATGATTCCTTTTACCAGTGTTGTTTATTTTCCTGTCACGTTAGCTATAGGATTTGTAGCCTACCGTTTTTTTAAGGAATGGAAAGAAAACGGCGCTCATGATGCCGGTATTTATTCTTTAGCGTTTATATTCCTTGCGTTTGTTTGTACTACCGGAGTATTAGCGGGAACGGTTTTTTCGCAAAAGGAAGGCATCGTTTTGATGCTGATTTTTAGTAATTTCCTGGTCGCTTTGTCGAACGCTTTTTTTAGTTATTTATTCTTTCTTTACCGTTTTCCTCGTTTATCCCCGTGGTGGGGCTTTTCCATTGTTTTTGGTTATGGGATTTTTGTTACCGTACTGATGTTGTTTAATTCATTAAATCTCGTAATTGAATCGACCGGTTGCATTTATTGGGGGGTACCTCTAAACCTTGTGACATTACGGAGCTTTATATATATTTTTGTTTTTGCTTTGTTTTCTTT
>CAZJNP010000197.1:0-5702 GCA_964547355.1 uncultured Calditrichaceae bacterium | reverse complement strand
CAGCGGAGCCCCCATGAGCGAGTCAGCTCCCGGCGCGGCCGGTTTTCCCAGTTCCCATTGGTGCGAACGACATCTCAATGAGGGACACGACGTCATTTGCCTGGATAATTTTTTCACCGGTGCCAAACACAATATCAACCATCTGCGCGACCATCCCAATTTTGAACTGATCCGCCATGATATCATTCAGCCGATTCTTCTGGAAGTGGAACAGATTTACCACTTTGCATCGCCCGCTTCTCCGCTGCATTACCAGTACAATCCCGTGAAAACCATAAAAACAAACGTCATGGGCACTATTAACATGCTGGGATTAGCCAAACGCATCCGGGCGCGTTTGCTTTTGGCCAGCACTTCGGAAATTTACGGTGATCCACAGGTGCATCCGCAGCCGGAAAGCTATTGGGGGAATGTCAATCCCATCGGTCCGCGCAGTTGTTATGACGAAGGCAAACGGGTGGCCGAAACGTTGATGATGGATTACCACCGCCAAAACGGGGTGGATATTAAAATTATTCGCATCTTTAATACTTACGGACCGCGTATGGCACTGAACGACGGCCGGGTCATCAGTAATTTTATTGTCCAGGCGTTAAGAAACGAGCCCATTACCATTTACGGACAGGGTGACCATACCCGTTCGTTTCAGTATGTGGACGACCTGGTGGAAGGCACTTTGCGCATGATGCAAAAAGAAAACTTCATCGGTCCGGTAAATTTAGGCAATCCTCATGAATTCACCATACTGCAACTCGCGGAAACCATTATTGAGCTGACTAATTCGCGTTCCCGAATCATACATCGGCCGCTTCCGGACGACGATCCGGCCCAGCGCAAACCTCTGATCGATCTGGCGCGCAAACAATTGAACTGGGAGCCTAAAATATCGCTGGAAGAAGGATTGATCCCCACCATTAAATATTTTGAAGACGAACTGAAAAAAAACAAGGATTAATTTTTTGTTTCGGATTATAAAGATACTGCTGATTTACTTAACCGTAATGATCGGCGCCTGTGGTTACCGATCAGAAAACACGAGTGAGACCTGGCATAAAGTGGACGATGGTTTGATGTATGCGTTTTTCGACGCCGCTCAAAAGACGCCCATTGGCGACTCTAAAATCATCGTCATTAAAATTGATCCACATAAGTATGAATTTAAACTCCTGTCCGCCAAGGAGCTTAAAACCGATCCCAAAACAATCCGGGAATGGGCAGAGCAATTCGGGTTGATTACCGCGGTGAATGCCGGTATGTTCCAGGCCGACTATAAAACCAATGTGGGTTTTATGAAAAATTACAACTATTACAATAATCCCCGTGTGCATCCCCGTTATCATTCTGTGTTTGCCTGCGAACCGGTGGACACGGTCAAAAATCCCAGAGCAAAAATCTTTGACAGCGATGAAGTCGAAATGAAGGACATTCGCTCCAGATATCAGGTGGTGATCCAAAACCTGCGCCTGGTGAAACGCCCGGGAATTAACCGCTGGCAGCAGCAGAACAAACGTTGGAGCGAAGTCGCCCTGGGCGAGGACGTCGACGGAAACATTCTGTTTATTTTTTCCCGATCGCCTTACAGCATGCACGATTTTAACGGTATGCTGTTAAAACTGCCCATCCATCTGGTCAGCGCGCAGCACCTGGAAGGCGGCCCGGAAGCCTCATTATACTTGAAGCACGGAGAGACGGAATTGGTGCGCGTTGGTAGCTTTGAGACTGATTTTAATCAAAACGATAGCAACAAATCCATGTGGCCCTTACCCAATGTGCTGGGCATCGTCAAAAGAAAATAAATTTCTTTTTCTGTATTTTACTTAGATCTACACCCAATGGCGCTAAGCCTTTTAGATGACAATTAAACATGAGCTTGCCTTATTACCTCGAAAATTTCGTTCCAATTTAGCTATAACAAAAATTCGTGATCATTCGTGAAATTCGTGGGTCATTCCAAAATTTTCGGTTTAGCCTTTTATCCAAAGCGGGGTTTGGAATATTCCATGAAAACATTTAAATTGCCGGTTGTTATTTAAAAACGAATCATATGGAGAGTTACATGCGTACAATTGACATTAACGGAATAAAAATAGGGGAAGGTCATCCGCTGGCCCTTATTGCGGGACCGTGCGTCATTGAAAGCGAGGAAATCGCGTTTAAAACGGCGGAACAAATAAAAACCATCGCGGATCGTGTGGGGTTGCCGCTGATCTATAAATCTTCGTATTTGAAAGATAATCGTTCATCGGCCACCAGCTACCAGGGGCCTGGTCTGGAAAAGGGATTGCGCATTTTGCAAAAAGTGAAGCAGGAGTTCGGCATTCCGGTTCTGTCCGATATTCACGACCAGCACGACGCCCCGGCCTGTGCCGAAGTTCTGGACGTCATCCAGATACCGGCTTTTCTATCTATGCAGACCTCTTTGCTTTTGGCCGTGGCAAAAACAGGCAAAGTGATTAACGTGAAGAAGGGCCAGTTTCTGGCGGCCTCCGATATGCAAACGGCCATCAACAAAATCACCGGTACTGGCAATGATCAGATCCTGCTGACGGAACGGGGAAGTTTTTTTGGATATCACAACCTGATCGTAGATATGCGTAATCTTAAGGTCATGCGTGACCTTGGCTATCCCGTGGTTCTGGATCCGACCCACGCCATCCGTAAATACGGCGTGAGCAGTAGCGATCGCCGGGGCGGGGCTAAGGAATTTATTTTCGCACTTACAAGGGCCGGTGTGGCAGCCGGAGTGGATGCCCTTTTTATCGAATCTCATCCCGATTGCGACAGCGCCCTGTGCGACGCTGCTAGTATGCTGCCTTTGCAAAAACTGGAAGAATTACTCCGGCAGGCAAAGGCCATCGACGAATTGATCAAACCGCATCTGCCATACGACGAAACCGGTCTTTATGATTACCGTGATTACCAAAGCGTAAGGTAATTCAAAATAATGCCGGATTGTAATAATCTCAGGCTTTTATCAAAAAGTTTTTCATATCCAGGGAAATTATTTGTAATTTTCGGACAACCGGAAATTGTGAAGAAAGACGATACAATACAGTAACAGTAACTGTCGGTGTGGATTGAAAACAATGGATTAGGATTAAGAAAAAACAGGACTTATGAAATCCAAACTTCTGAAAATAAAACTTGTTTTGATGGACGTGGACGGAGTGTTAACCGACGGTTCCATTATTTATTCCGAAAAAGGCGATGAGGTAAAAGCATTTAATGTGCAAGACGGTTTGGGGATTACCTTAGCCAGGATGGCCGGATTGAAAACGGGTATCATCACAGGACGCTCTTCCAAATTGGTAAAACGGCGCGCAACCGAATTAAAATTCGATGTGATTTCCCAGGGCAGTTTCAGCAAATTACCGGAATATGAACGGATTAAAAAGAAATTTGACTTACGGGATGAGGAAATCGCTTTTATCGGAGACGATATATTGGATTTACCCATTCTTAAACGGGTGGGGTTCAGCGTGGCGGTGGCTAATGCCCGTGATGAAGTGAAAGCCTTATGTGATTATGTGACCATTCAAAAAGGAGGGCAGGGTGCCGTTCGGGAAGTGATGGATAAAATACTAAAGGCACAAGATAAATTTCATCGTTTGATGGAAGAGTTGGATGCGCAATAACAAATTAAATCAAAAGTTGCTGAGCTTTAGCATACTCCTGGTGCTCTGGATCTTTCCATTAAAGGCCAGCGCCCAGGTGCATGTGGCGATCTCGGATTTTACCAATGAAAGCAATCGCCCTTTGCTGGACGCCTGGGAAAAGACGGCTCCGGAACTGTTAAGCACGGAACTCTCCCAGTATTCGGATGTGGTTGTCCTGGAGCGCCGACGCCTGCAAGATATTTTGCAGGAACAGCAGTTAGCTTTGGGTGGTTTTATTGACGACAGCGCCTTAGTTCAGCAAATCGGTCACTTATTGGGCGCAGAAGTGATTTTAAGCGGCATTATCCACGAATTTAACCACAGTTACCGCATCGACTTGAAAATCGTACGCGTAAAAACCGGAGAAGTCTGGACAGAAAAAGCGGAAAGTCCAGATTCCCGACATTTGAACAAAATGATGGAAATGCTGGCCGCAAATGTACATTACCGGTTAACCGGACAGGGTGACTATATGCGCAGCATAAAAATCGGAAAATATCCCACGGCATACTGGGCCGCTGGTGCTGGCGCACTGCTTGTCGGCGCTCTGGTGATGAATCACCAATATGAAACCAATTACCAGAATTACAAAGACAATACAGACCTGTCCAAGTTTAATACGTATTACGACCGGGCAAATGGGGCTTATAAGTTGACCATTCTTATAGGCGCCTTAACCGCTTCCGCGGCTGTGGGTGCGGTGGTCTGCTGGATTAAAAACCGAACCGCAGGTGCAATTACAGCTGGTAGCGGGAACAAAGAAAAGATTCATACGTCTATCCATTTAAACAAGCAAGGGGTGATCGTCGGTGTTCAAATTCGCTGGTAAACGCGTGTGGTTGTTGCTACTTTTGCTGGGGTGTGCTGATATTCCGCGCGACAATCTGCTCGATCCAGCCAATGAAAGCGGCTATACCGAACCGGTTGTTTTAATAGAAGCTTTTGTAAACACGGCGCCTGAAAATCCGTATATCCAATATAGCCAATGGGCACTGGACGGCATCGGAACGCTGGAAGATTTGTACGGCGATCGCATAGTTATTGCCGAATATCATCGCGATGTGGCAGGTTACGATGATAAGGAAAATACCGATCTGACCAGTCAAAAGTTTACTCAGATACAGGATCGCTACATTGATGCAACAGATCCTGTACCACGCGGAATTCCGGATGTCTTTCTTAACGGAAAGGTTCACCGAATATCCGGTGCGGCGAATTCGGCATCGATTTCAGACGAAGCGGCTCCTGTACTGGATAAAATCATTTCCGAGAAAAATTATTATTTAATCCAGCCGCTGATCACCATTGACGAAACCAGCCTGGGAATTAGTTGCCGGGTTGCGGCTTTAGGCAATCGTTCGGCCACAAATCTAAAGATGCGGTTGATATTTATTAAAGAATCGGATCAAGCTTATTTACGCCATTTGGCACTAGATGTGTCTGATTTAAAACCAATCGACGATCTGAAAAAGGGGCAATATGTGGAAGTTTCCTTTGAAGCCCTGCCTAAAGATCAGAACGTGGATTATATCATTTTTGCTTTACTGGATGCCAATGGTGAAAATGTGTTGCAAGCCGTAAAAGAGGTGTTGTAAAAATGCCTGTCAATTTATGGAAAAAAGCCGGCTGGTTATTCGCCTTAATCTTTATTTTAGTTTCATGTGACGGGGTCAGCGATTTACTGAATCTGGATAAAGCCCCGGTACTGGATGAAAATGGAATAATTGTTTCATCCGATCGGGTAAGTCCAGGCGATACGATTATGGCCTCTATTTCCGCGACCAATCCAGAGGACGGGCCGCTCTATTACAGATGGACGAAAACCGGGGGTAATTTTGTTCCTCCTGCGGATAAGGACACCGTGTATTGGGTGGCTCCTTTGGCTGGTGGCACTTATTTTATCTATGTTACAGTTTCGAACGATAAAAAAAGCACCAGTACGCATAAAGAGGTCGTCGTCATTAGCTCTTCCAAACCCCTGGTGCGTATGTTGAGACCGGAAGAAAATGCGCGTTTTGTCCTGTCCGAAACGGTGGAGGTGGAGGC
>CAZJNP010000196.1:0-5714 GCA_964547355.1 uncultured Calditrichaceae bacterium | reverse complement strand
CTGTTACATGAAGCAGAGTACGTCCCCATATATAAAAACAGGCATTCATTTTCAACTAGAACTATCCTCCAGGCGTTGGCGCAAAAGCTGATTAACCAACGCCGGATTGGCTTTTCCGCCGGAAGCCCGCATCACCTGCCCCACAAAAAAGCCCATCAGCTTTTTCTTACCGGCGCGGTAGTTTGCCACTTCTTGCGGATGCTGCGATAAAATCTGGTCGATTAGGTCGCCTAAAGCGCTTTCGTCGGATACTTGCTTTAGACCAGCCGCCTCGATCACTTCATCCACCGAAGCATCTGACTCCAGCAAACGGGCAAATACCTTTTTGGCGGCGCTGGAACTGACCGTCTGGTCTTTAATCCGCACAAGCAACTGGCTCAGCTTGGCGGGCGGTATCGGAAACCGTTGGATGTCAATCTTTTGTTCGTTCAATACGCGCAGCACCTCGCCCATGATCCAATTGCTGACCATCTTATAATCCCGGCAATGATTGGCCGCTTCTTCATAATAATCGGCCACCTCTTTAGCAGCGGTTAGAATTTGGGCATCATACTCGGGCAGTCCGTATTCGCGGATAAAACGGTCTCTTCGTTCATTGGGCAGTTCCGGTAAACTGCGCCGAATATTCTCCAGCCAAACGGTATCCACCACCACCGGAACTAAATCTGGATCGGGGAAATAGCGGTAATCGTGCGACTCTTCCTTGCCGCGCATAGAACGCGCTTCGCCTTTGTCCGCATCCCATAAGAGGGTTTCCTGCTCGATGGTCCCGCCCTGGCTAAGCACCCGAATCTGACGGTCGATTTCGTATTGCAGCGCTTTTTCCACGTGCCCGAAAGAGTTCATGTTCTTCAATTCTGTACGGGTACCAAATTCTGCTTGTCCGATTTTTCGCACACTGATATTCGCATCACAGCGCAGACTGCCTTCTTCCATATTCCCGTCGCTAATGCCTAAATAGCGCACTAACTGGCGAATCGCCGCCAGATAGGCGTGCGCTTCCCCGGGGGTACGCAAATCCGGCTCACTGACAATTTCAATCAGCGGCACACCGCAGCGATTCAGGTCCACCAATGTTTCATTGTCCCTTACGTATTCTTCCTTGTGCACCGATTTTCCGGCGTCTTCTTCCATGTGAATGCGTTTGATGCGCACGGTTTTCGTCCCGTCTTGCCCTTGAATTTCAATCGTGCCATGTTCGCAAATGGGAAGTTCGAACTGGGAAATCTGATAACCCTTTGGAAGATCTGGATAAAAATAATTTTTACGGGCAAAGATACTGGTGCGGTTTATCCTGGAATTGGTAGCCAATCCCATGCGTACAGCGTATTCAACCACTTGTTTGTTGAGCACCGGCAACGCACCGGGAAGCCCCAGACATACCGGACAGGTTTGACTGTTTGGTTCGTTACCGAAACGGGTGGAACAACCGCAAAATATTTTTGTTTCGGTATTGAGTTGAACATGCACCTCCAGACCGATTACGGCCTCGTAGTCTGAAATATTATTTTTCGTGTGTGTACTCATATTTGTTGATCGTGTGTACTCAAACTTTATTCCCACCTCGACAGAGATATGTATAGTTCGGTAGCGTTTATCCGATGCTAAGTTTTTCGATAAAATCCCCGGCCTGGATTAATTTCTCTTCTTTAAAAGAATCGGCCATCAGTTGCAGGCCCAACGGTAGCCCGTTCGGGTGTTTTCCTATCGGCACGCTTATTCCACAAATTCCGGCCAGATTCGCCGAAACGGTGTACACATCCTGCAGATACATGGTTAATGGGTCGTCGATCTTTTCTCCGATTTTAAAAGCAGTCGTTGGCGCGGTGGGCGTCAACAACAGATCGTATTGAGCAAACGCCTGGTTAAACGCATTTTTAATTAAACGTCGCACTTTAAGCGCCTTGTTATAATAGGCATCGTAATATCCGGCGGAAAGCACGTAAGTGCCCAGCATGATGCGCCGTTTGACTTCTTCACCGAATCCGATGCTACGGGTTTGTTCGTACATCTCCTTCAAATCAAAATTACCTGCGCTTCGGAAACCATAGCGCACCCCGTCGTAGCGAGCCAGGTTGGAAGAAGCTTCGGCGGTAGCAATGATGTAGTAAGTGGCGATGGCGTATTCGGTATATGGCAGGTGCATCTCTTCCACCTCAGCGCCATGTTCCCGTAGCTGTTCGGCCACGGCATAAATCGCCTCGCGAATGCCTGCATCCAGGCCCTCTGTAAAAAATTCTTTGGGTAGCCCGATTTTTAAACCACGCACATCGCGGTTTAAAAAAGTGGCGAAATCAGGAACGGGCACATTGGCCGATGTAGAATCATGCTCGTCGTGACCGGCAATGGTTTGCAGAACCAGAGCCGCGTTTTGCACCGAATCCGATAACATGCCGATCTGATCCAGTGAGGAGGAATAGGCCACAAGGCCGTAGCGTGACACGCGCCCATAAGAAGGCTTTAGTCCAACCACACCGGTAAACGCCGCAGGCTGTCTGACCGATCCGCCGGTGTCGCTGCCCAACGCAGTATCCGCAGATGCAACGGCCACGGCTACAGCGGAACCGCCGGAAGAGCCCCCCGGCACTCTTTCGGCATCGTGCGGATTTTTTACGACGCCGAAAACCGAATTTTCATTGGAAGAGCCCATGGCAAATTCGTCCATGTTGGTCTTGCCAATGATCACGGCGTCGGCCTGTTGTAATTTTTGAACAGCAGTGGCTGAAAACGGGGCATGAAAATTCTCTAAAATACCGCTGGCACAGGTGGTCTCTTTGCCTTTGATATGCAAATTATCTTTTATGGCGATAATCATGCCGGCTAAAGGACCCACCTTTTCTCCGGCCGCTATTTTTTCGTCCAGATGGCGGGCGTGTTGTAACGCCTCTTCCCCATAAACCTGAACATAGGCATTTAATTCCTTAAAGCGTTCGATCTGCTCCAGGCTCTTTTTTACCCGCTGTTCAAGCTTTAATTGCCCTGTTTGAACCGCTTTGATCTCTTCCGCCCGACTCATGAAGCAGGAGTATCTTCCGACTTTTCTTGAGACGTATGCGCTTGTTTATTGCTATCAGGTTGCTGCAACGGTTTATTGATATCCAGTTCATCCTGAATATCGCTGGTTGCTTTTTTGAATTCACGGATGCCGCGCCCCAATCCCTGGGCAAGTTCCGGAAGCTTTTTAGAACCAAAAACCAGCAGGATAATAAACAAAATGACCAAAAGCTCGGTTGTTCCTATACCAAACATATGCTACCTCTCTTTATTTTATCCAACCATTCTGGATTTTCATTCGGAAACGATCGTTACAATCACTTCCATGATATAATTTCTATGGTTATACCTAATTTAATAGTTACTGTTCTGCTTTAACTGCACATAGTTCAATTTTTTATGCGCAATTTACTCTTTTAGATTAAATGTTGTTCAGCGCTTTTTGATCCCCTTACCGCTCCCCAACCTAATCAAAAACTTGAGAAATCCAAATGAAACATAAAATAAAATGTAAGGAAGAATCAATGTCCTCGGAAAAATGACCACCAGGATGATCATTATCAGCATCACCACAAAGGTAACCGCCTGTCCGACGCCGCCCCGGTATGTGAATTTAGGCATTACATTGTATTTAATGGTGCTTACCATCAGTACCGAAACCGAAAGGGTTACCAGAAGTAAGAATTTGGGGAATACCTGTGAAGGAAAGTATTTATTCATAAACAGGATATATCCGGCCAATGCCAGGGCGCCAGCAGGAGATGGGAGTCCGGTAAATTCACTTTTTTCAAATCCCTCTAACTGCACGTTGAAACGCGCCAAACGAATACTGGCAAACAATAATGGGAAAAAGCTGATGAACAAGCCAACGGTTCCCCACTTATGAAAGAAAAAGGTATAAATAAGCATCGATGGCGCAAATCCGAAAGAGACCACATCCGCCAGAGAATCATACTCCACTCCGAATTTACTGGATGCGTTGGCTATTCGGGCGACTTATCCGTCAAGCGTATCCAAAAACGCCGCTAGGATAAGCATCCAGGCACCCAGGACAAGATTCTGATGGTAGGTAGAAAAAATGACGGCCATAAAACCGCTGAACATATTTCCTACCGTAAAAAAACTGGGCATTACCGCCCGCGGTACTTGTATCACTTTTGAAATTCTCCCAATACGGTTAAACCCGCTTTCACGCGTTGTTTTAGCTTTACCTTAATGACCGCGTTTTCCGGAAAAAACACATCCACTCTGGAGCTGTATTTAATCATTCCGAAACGCTGCCCCGCCTGAACCATATCTCCTTCTTTAAGACGAGATACAATCCGCCTGGCGATCAACCCGGCAATTTGAATGAATAATACCGGCCCTCGCTCATTGCGAATGACAATGGCATTTTGTTCGTTTTGCAATGCAGCCTCGTCTTCAAAGGCCGCCTTAAACTTTCCCTTGGTGTAGTGCACCAGTTCTACCTTTCCGGTAACAGGTACCCGGTTCACATGCACATCAAACACCGTCATAAAAACCGCTACCCGGCGTACTTTTTTCTTAAAAAACAACGGTTCTTCTACTTCGTCAATTTTGATCACATAACCGTCCGCCGGGGATAAAATCAACCCTTCGTCGGTAGGGCTTTCGCGTTCCGGATCGCGGAAAAAGAAAAAATGGAAGACAAAAACCACTGCCACCAGCCCGGTAATCACCCATAACACGGGATGAGAATAGCGGAATGCAAATAACAACAGTATTAAAAGCAGTATTCCTGTAAACGCGATGATACGATATCCGTCTTTTGTGATCATTTTATTTCCCTACAAGGCGACTATATATTTCTTCATAGGCGTTTTTTGCCTGTTTACCGTGAAATCGAAAATAGTCTTTATCCAGTGATCCATCCGGATTAATATTCCATAGCCGGCATGTGTCGGGGGTGATTTCATCGGCAAGCATGAGCTGATTTTTAAATCGACCGAATTCCAGTTGGTAGTCGATCAGTTTTAATTTACGGCGATCCAGGTAAGATTTCAGCACGGCGTTAACTTTGGACGCCAGGCGGATGATGTACTTCATCTCTTCCGGAGAAGCATACCCGAATGCGTAAGCATGTGATTCGGAAATCATTGGATAGTTTAGCGCACGGTCTTTAAGATAATATTCAATCACAGGATATTTCAATTCGTTTCCTTCCGGCAATTGAAAACGCTCGCTCAGACTACCGGCGGCGAAATTACGCACCACCACCCGCAAGGGAATCATGGTTAATTTTTTTACCAGGATTTCCGCTTCATTTCCCGACCGGACAAAATGGGTCGGAATATTATAGCTGCCCAAATATTCGTAAATCAGACTGGTCATCTGGCTGCGGAAGATGCCTTTGCCTTTAAAACCGGCTTTTTTTTCACCGTCGAAATACGTTTCTTTATCGTTGAATTGCAGGATAATTTCATCGCCCGAGTCGGTTTCGAACAGCTTTTTAGTGGTGCCTTGGTGCAGTATTTTTTTCTCAGACAAAATGCCTCCTTAGATTACGGAATGCAAATGATGGCTCGTGATGTATTTCTGAGCGCATCATTTTTCTTTTGAAAACTTTTACATTTAATGGGGATACTTCACTAAATGTAAAATTAGTTTTTTTGTTTTTCCGTTCCGCCAAATTTCCACATAAAGTTTATCCCCGACTCTGAGGTCTAATCCCTGTATGATCATTTTGTCCTCTGCCACAG
>CAZJNP010000195.1:0-5737 GCA_964547355.1 uncultured Calditrichaceae bacterium | reverse complement strand
GTATGATCTTATCTATAACAACGCATTTCCGGGTTTAAATGCACCCGATTTTTTAAAGTAGATTTTCTTTTTGGTTGAAGAGTTTTTGACGAAATTTGAGAAAAGGGAGGAAGTCATGACAAAACGTTTTTATTTTTACATGATCTCTTGCTTGATCATCGTTTTTATTCTCGTTTCTACCGTTCGGGCGCAGGAGGAGGCACCGACGCTTATGGAAACGCTGCAACAACTTTCCGAAGATGCGGCCAAGAGTTATCTGAATCCCGTTTCATCGGCTTATGGTGCCGATCTCAATTCCGGCTGGTTCCACCGCGCGCCGGAGGCAGAGAAATTCGGCGTGGATCTGGAGTTCGGGCTGGTGGTCATGGGTTCGTTTTTCGACGACGCCAACAAGCATTTTTCCACCACCGGCACGTTTCGCTTTCGGCGGGAGGAAGCACAGCAACTGACGGCCGGACTGACCGATTTACCGGATGACGCAAAAGAAGCGCTGATCAATGAAATCATTTCACATGATTATTCCATGGAAATTTCCGGCGCCACCATTATCGGCAGTTCGGAAGACAGTCTGAAAATCAACTTTATCGGCCAAAACATCACCTTTACCAGTCCCAATACCGGGCAGGATACCACCGTTAATATGGGTGCCAGCGAAATTACCCTGCCTGTGGCAGGTTTCGGCGATCTGGCCGATTTAAAGATGCTGCCCTTACTTGCCCCTCAGTTCAGCATTGGCACCATCTTCGGTACCCAGGCTACTTTCCGATATTTGCCTACCACTAGAATCAATGACGACCTGGGCGATTTTTCCTACTTCGGCTTTGGCATTCAGCATAATCCTGCTGTTTGGCTGCCGCTGCCTCTTCCGGTCGATCTGGGCTTGAGCTTCGCTACTCAGAAATTGACCATTGGCGAACTGTTTGAAACCAAGACCACAGCCTTCGGACTGAATGTAAGTAAAGAAATCGGTTTCACGGGATTGAATCTTACGCCTTACGCCGGATATCAGTTGGAATCCTCAACGATGCGGGTGACTTATAATATGATTTTGGATACGCCCACCGGACAACAGGAAACGCAAAAGATTGATTTTGAAATGGAGGGCGAAAATAAATCACGACTTACCGTCGGTCTTGGGCTGCGTCTGCTGTTAATCAATATTAATGCAGACTACAGTTTCGGTAAATACAATTCGGCAAGTGTAGGAATTAACCTGCGCTTCTAACCACGTACGCGCTTTCTTTGAAGCCAGTAAAACGGCAGTGAAAGAGAAAGCAGTAAAAATCCGATCAGAGACGGAATGGTCTGAGAAAGCAGAATATAAACGAGCGTGACCGAACTGAGCAGACCGTAACTTAAGATGGACATACCGTTTCGCAGGGTCTGCTCTTCTTTTCGGGAAAAAAATATTTTCGCTGCCACCACATCGGCCATCACCGAGAAAAGCAGAATCGCCGCTACCACCCATTGCAACAACTGCTCGAACGTTCCGCTGAACAGTAAAAGAATAGCCCAGCCTGCCTGAAGCCACAGAGCTCCAGCCGGTGTGCCGTATTTGACATGCCGTTTTCCCATTGCCTTGAACATGTAACCATCGCGCGCCATGGCCTGGTAAATATGCGGTCCCGATAATACGGTGGAGTTCAGGCTACTTAAAATCGCCGATAAAATCATTACGGATACGATCAACTGAGCGGAACTTCCCCACAACTTTCCTGCAATCAAACTAACCACGTTCAGCCGACCGGCAAATTCTTCCACCTTTAAAGCATTCAGGAATGTAACGTTTAAACCGATGTACAGCAGAATGACGATTCCGGTACCGAAAATAAGGGCGCGGGGAATAGTGCGTCGCGGTTGTATGACCTCATCGGCCAGATAAACCACGGTCGTCCAGCCCATGTAGGTAAAAAATACGGCTGGCAGCGCGGTCAAAAAGGCCTTCGCCGGATACTCAGGTGCAACACCGGAAGGCAAAATTAGCCCGGCACCCGATTTCATCTGCACGCTAACAATAAAACCAACAATGGCAAAAACAATCAGTAAAGTGAACCCCAATTGTGCGCCGCTGCCGGTGCGCAGGCCAAGATAATTGAGATACGTTAACCCCAGAATCATCGCCACGGCAGTCAATTCGATCCCGCTGATTCCGGCAAAGGCAAACGATTCCAACGGTCCGGCTGTAAACGCCCCGTTAAGATAATGCGCCGCGCCGATGGCCAGAGCGGCAATGGAGCCGGTATAGGTAATAAACAGAGCCGACCATCCGAACAGATAAGCCCAGAAAGGCGAGAAATTTTGTTTGAGATAAATGTAATCGCCGCCCTTAAACGGCATGTGGCGGGCTAAAAAGCCATAAACCATACCGCCGCTTAATGCGTACATGCCGCCCACAAGCCAGGCCAGCAGAATAAGGACAGGATCAACCAGATGCTGCGCCACCACGCCCGCCGTAGTGAAAATGCCCACTCCTAAAATATTGCCCACGATCAGAGAACTGGCGCGCCAAAAGCCGATTTTTGTTATCGGTTGATCCATTGCACGATCTTCACGATAATTGGAACGATGAGGAGGGCCGGAAGGAAATTGGTGATTTTAAGTTTCCGTATTTCCAGAATAACCAGTCCCAAACCGATGATAATGATGCCGCCCGCCGCCGTAGTTTCGTTGATTACGTCCGGGCTGAAAAAGACGCTCATCTGTGATGCCAATAAAGTCAGGCCGCCCTGAACGACAATAATAGTTATGATGGAAAAAAATACGCCCGCGCCTAAAGAAGCCGCCAATGCCAGCGATGTAAATCCGTCCAGCATGGATTTGATCGCCAGTAAATGATAATCCCCGGACAAACCGTCGTTAATGGATCCCAGAATCGTCATCGGGCCTACGCAGAAAATCAGGCTGGACATGACAAAACCTTCCATAAACCGGTCGCTGTCTCCTTCGCCCGCGAACCGATTGCCGAGGTATCCGGCAAATTGATTTAACCGCTCTTCCCATTTCATCCAGAATCCCAGCATTCCTCCGATCAGGATGCCGCCCAGGGGAATGAGAATGTTTTCGGATTTCAATCCCATTTGCACACCCAGCATAACGGTCACCAGGCCGATGCCTTGCAGCATCTGCTGTTTGAGCTGTTCGGAAAACCGCGATTGTACAAAATAACCGATGGTGCTTCCGATCAATACTGTAATTACGTTGATGACTGTTCCCATGTTGCATTATCTTTATTTTAAATTCGAATAGGATGAATATACGAAAAAGGGCAAAAAAAAGCCCGGAAAATTTCCGGGCATCAAAATCATCAAATGTTCGTTACTTGAAAACTTATTTGTACTGGTCGTAGAGCTCGGCCACTTTTTCCCAGTTTATCACATTGAAAAAATTGTTCAGATATTCCGGGCGGCGATTCTGGTATTTTAAATAGTACGCGTGTTCCCAGACATCCACGCCCAAAATCGGCCGTCCTTTGAACTCCGAAATATCCATTAAAGGATTGTCCTGATTTGGTGTGGATCCCACGGCTAATTTCCCGTCTCCGTTAACGACCAACCAGGCCCACCCGGAACCAAAACGCGTGGCGCCAGCTTTGACGAATTGTTCCTTAAACCCCTCAAAAGAGCCGAAGGCGGCATTAATCGCCCGGGCTAAATCCCCGGATGGAGCGGCGCCATTATTCACTTTCATGATATTCCAGAAAAAGGAATGGTTCCAGTGGCCGCCGCCGTTGTTCCGTACTGCCGTGCGAATGGCCTGCGGTACTTCGTTGATTTTGGAAATCAGGGTTTCCAGGTCTAAACTTTCCAGCCCGGGGGCCTGACTGAGTGCGGCGTTTAAATTATTCACATAACCGCCGTGATGTTTATCGTGATGAATTTCCATGGTGCGGGCATCGATATATGGTTCCAATGCGTCAAAGGCATATGGTAATTCGGGTAATTGATGTGACATATTTCCTCCTTATTATTAATCTAAAGACATTTTGTATTCACCTAATCAAATCATTTTTTGACTGATTTTATTCCCGGTTGGAACGGATAGGTCGATTTTAAAAGTTGGACCGCTTACGTTTTATGGGAAAGATGAGGCCTAATGTATGTGGATCGATGATTCTTTTGAGAAACAACATCCTTAACTAAAGGCAGACCTGCTGATTGGGCGAAAGTCCCGGTATTTGTAGAGATGCTCTCCAACCGCGATCTGATGCTCGCGTCTACCAATTGGATTGAGGGCTTAAGTCCGGATTTCCGAAGCTGATTTACTCCTCGGCTATCATGGTCGGTTAATAATCGGTGAGACAGAAAATATCTTTGTTTATTTAATGCGCGCCGGAATCACTTCGGGTACACCGGTCATTTTGGTTAGTTCGGTTGTAATATGCCCTACTACAATCTTACTGGTCATCTGGATCGGGATTTTGTACTGATCGTCGGTTAGCCAGATAAGCAGGCGTCCCTTCTGCTTAAAAATGCCTTCGCCCTTTAACAGAGGCTCGATCACCAGGCAGCGAAATTTCCCGGCTGTTACTTTGATGGTCTCTTTTCGATGGGTTTTTATTTCCAGATCATAAATCTTTTTCTTTTCCAGGCTGGTTAGAAAAATGGATTTTCCCACCTGCAATTCCTGGGTGCGTATGTAATAAAAAGCGGACAGCACATCGAATACATCCGCCGGAATACGTACGGGAACGGCCTCCCTTTTTTTGATTTTCATATCGTCTTTGTATCGGATAAATTCCACGGTGGCCAATGAGTCTTCATGCTGATAGGTCACATAAAGGTCGGCTTTGTAGGTGCCCTCGCGGAGTTTCTTTTCAAAATACAGCGGTCGCAGATTGACGGGGTCCACAAATACGTTGACCACGTCATCCACCGTGTAAATCCAACGGAAAGCCGGGACATTCACAGCAGTGGTCTGGATATGAATAACCTGCTTGCCCTTGTAAGCATCCATTCCCACAATCCGCATATGAGCGGTTCCGGCCTTGATAAAGCCATAACGAATTTTGAAGGTCAGGTCTTCTCCGATCTGGAACGGCAGATGATCGACCTTTAGGCTGTCATCCGCACAAAAAAGGTCTTTTGGGTGGAAAAAAAACAGGACCAAAAACAAAAAAAATAACCGTTTCATAAACGCTCCGTATTGCATCTGCATTCTAATTTAAGAACAAACGGAATCAGAAAAAAATTTATGATTCTTATGGAACGCCCATATACAAAAGGATTTTTCCCCGTCGTAATTATGTAAAGCAAGCGGAAAGAAAAAGCCGACGGATAAAAGCCCTCTCAGTCCTGCCGGATTGAAACCACCCTGTTGTTATACAGTTTTTTTACAAAACAGTTTTGGCTATCCTTGCTATTCCGGCTGACTCCTATTTCATTAGAATCATTTTTCGCACCAGTTTCTTATGCGGCGTAACTAAGGATACAATATACACGCCGCTGGCCACCGGCCTTCCCTGCTCATTTTTACCCTGCCAAAGGACTTTTTTAAAACCGGGTGTTTCGATATCATCCACCAGAGTGGCTACCTTACGTCCCAATATATCAAAGATTTCCAGGCGGACATGTACCTTTTCCGGAACAGCATACTTAATCACCGTGGACGGATTGAAAGGGTTCGGATAATTCTGATAAAGAATCAACCGTTCCGGCAGCTGATGATTCGGTTCGGATATTCCAACCGTGTATTCGGATTCCAGAGCGCCCAGATCCGGAGCGTTGCCCTGATATTCCTC
>CAZJNP010000194.1:0-5785 GCA_964547355.1 uncultured Calditrichaceae bacterium | reverse complement strand
GCACACTGTCCACCTCGTCCACGATAGCGTAATGGTGGCCACGAATCTGAACGATGTTGTCTTTGGAACCGGCCATATTATCGCGCAGATAATCAAAACCGAATTCGTTATTGGTGCCATAGGTGATATCGCAATTGTATGCCTCCCGCCGCTGTTCCGGGGTCATCTCCTGTAAAATAACGCCCACGCTCAAGCCCAGAAATTTAAAAATCTGTCCCATCCATTCGGCGTCGCGCTGTGCCAGGTAATCGTTCACCGTTACCAGATGCGCGCCTTTCCCTTCCAGCGCATTTAAATAAAGCGGCAGGGTGGCGACCAGCGTTTTACCTTCACCTGTGGCCATTTCGGCTATTTTCCCCTGATGCAGCACGATAGCGCCCATTAACTGAACATCATAAGGCACCATGTTCCAGGTGATTTCCTGGCGCACCACTTTCCACTTTTGTCCGATCAACCTTTTACAGGCCTGCTTAACCACGGCAAAGGCTTCCGGCAGCAGATCATCCACGGTTTCGCCATGCGCCAGCCGATCTTTAAATTCATCGGTCTTGGCCTGGATCTGTTCATCGCTTAAGGATTCGTATTCATCAAAGTACTTATTGATTTCCGCTACCAGAGGTTTTAGTTTTTTTATGTCCCGTTCGTGCTTTGAACCAAAAATCTTTGTTAAAAAGGTTTGAACCATTGTTAATATCCTATCAATAATCTTTCAGCTAAAAAATTGGGTAATCCCGCTTCTATTATTCTTTTATATGTTGTGTGCACATCATATTCCAACCGGTGATACCGGATATGATGCGCTTCCGTATCATAAATGACCACGCAGGAACGAGGGTCCCGATCCCGGGGTTGCCCTACGCTTCCTACATTAACGATATACTTTTTATTTTGTTCAAACGAAACCTCAGCCTGTTTGATTATCTCCGAATTTGAATAAACAACCGGTACATGCGAATGGCCGATAAAGCACAAAGGTTGCGAAAACGCTTGCATTTCGATACGCGCTTCTTCATCAGAAAGAACATAATACCAATGCGCCGGATTAGTGGGCGAGGCATGCACCATCACAAACTGGTCGGTCTGGTGCGTAAAAGGCAACCCCTGGAGATAGGTTTTACTATCATCGGTTAACTGCTTTCGCGTCCAATAGGTCGCCATTCTGGCAAAATCATTAAAATACTCGATATTTGCTTTACCGATGGCTGCATAGTCATGGTTTCCCATCAGAACTTTGACGCAATGATCCCGAATCAAGTCAACACATTCATTGGGGTTCGGGCCATAACCAACCACATCGCCCAGACAATAAATTTGATCCACTTCCCCGGAGAGAAAATTCAGAACCGTTTGTAACGCTTCCAGATTACTGTGAATATCCGAAATAATACCAATTTTCATGGTCTATTTTTGCGGATCGGAAATAACGCCTCTGCCCTTTTTCCGCAATTTCCCTTCGCTTTTGAGTTTCTTTAATATGGCATCCAGAATACCGTTAATAAACTTACCGCTTCTCTCCGTGCTATATTCCTTGCTGATTTCTATGGCTTCATTAATGGAAGCCTCCGGCGGGACGGTTTCAAAATACAGAAATTCCGCCACCGCCATCCGCAATAAGACCTTATCCACAACGGCTACCCGATTATAATCCCAATTTAAAAGCTGTTGTTTGATATACCCATCAATTTCTTCCCGATGATTCACACAGCTTTTAATTAACGCCCGGGCAAACTGTGTAGCGTATTTTTGTCTTTTTTCATCCATACGCTCAATTAATTCTTCCCAGCCTGCGTCTTCGTTAAACTCTTTGGCAAACAATATCTGCAGGGCAAATTCCCGTTCTTTACGTCGTTTCATAGCTATTAATATTCGTAAAACCCTTTCCTGGTTTTTCTGCCTAAATGACCGGCAGCAACCATTTTCTTTAATAATGGACAAGGTCTGTATTTCGGATCGCCCAGTCCTTCATGCAATACGTTCATAATACTTAAACAAACATCTAGACCAATAAAATCCGCTAAAGTTAAAGGTCCCATGGGATGGTTCATTCCGAGCTTCATTACCGTATCAATCGCCTCGCGATCGGCCACGCCTTCCATCAGGCAATAGACGGCTTCGTTGATCATGGGCATCAGAATACGGTTGGAAATAAAGCCCGGATAATCGTTCACTTCTACCGGCGTTTTATTTAAGGCCTCTGCCGTATCCTTTACCGTCTGATATGTCGCATCGCTGGTTGCCAATCCACGAATGATTTCCACCAGTTTCATGACAGGCACAGGATTCATAAAATGCATTCCAATGACCTGATCCGGACGATTGGTCACTGCCGCCAGTTCCGTAATGGAAATGGAGGAAGTATTGGAGGCCAATATGGTTTCCGGAGCGCATAGGTCATCCAGTTGTTTAAATATTTTTTCCTTTAACTCCCTGTTTTCCGACACGGCTTCTATGACCAGAAAGGAATCTTTGGCCACCGCCAAATCGGTGGCGGGAGTGATGCGCTTGAGAATTTCAGCCACCTGGGTTTCGGTCAGGATTTCTTTTTTTACCTGGCGATTTAAATTATTTTCGATTTTCGAAAGAGCATTTTTTAAAATTTCATCGTTTACATCCACCAGATGTACGGAATACCCGAACTGGGCAAAAACATGGGCAATGCCATTACCCATGGTGCCGCTTCCTACGACCGTGACATTCTTTTGATCCATTTCATTCTCCTATATGCTTTCGACAATGAGTGTAGCCGCCTCTCCTCCGCCAATGCACAGAGAAGCTAAACCTCGTTTTGCTTGTTTTTGTTTCATTGCGTGCAGAAGTGTGGTTAAAATGCGCGCACCACTGGCGCCTATGGGATGACCGAGGGCAATGGCGCCGCCGTGCACATTTACTTTTTCAACAGGTAAATTTAACAGGCGGTTGTTGATCAAAGAAACAACCGCAAAGGCTTCGTTAATTTCATACAAATCGATTTCTTCTGTAGTCAGGCCTGCTTTCTTCAGTGCCTTGTTGATGGAATCCGCAGGCGCTGTGGTAAACTTTTCCGGCTCTTTTGCCGCAGAAGCTTGTGTAATGATCCGGAAAAAGTGCTTAATCCCCAGTTCTTCCGCTTTTTCGCGCGCCATAACCACCACTGCAGCCGCGCCGTCATTAATGGAAGATGCATTGGCCGCGGTCACTGTCCCGTCCTTTTGAAACGCCGGCTTGAGCGTTTTTATCTTCTCGAATTTAACCCGGCCCGGTTCTTCATCTTCGGTCACCACCACAGGATCGCCCTTTCTCCTGGGCACTTCGACCGGAACGATTTCCTCTTTAAACCAGCCTTCTTTTTGAGCCTTTAAGGCCCGTTCGTAACTCATAATCGCGTATTCGTCCTGGGCTTCTCTGGGCACATCGCATTCGCTGGCGCACAGTTCTGCCGCATTTCCCATGTGGAAATCGTTATAAACGTCCCACAATCCGTCCTTGATCATTCCGTCGATTATTTGACGGTTTCCCATTTTCAATCCCTCGCGGGCGCCTTCCAGATAAAACGGTACCTGGCTCATATTTTCCATTCCTCCGGCCACAATTACATCGGCATCGCCGACCATAATCGCCTGAGCGGCCAGCATCACGGATTTAAATCCAGAGCCGCAAACCTTGTTAATGTTTAAACATTCCACTGAGCGATCCAGACCGGCGCCCAGTGCCGCCTGACGTGCAGGGGCCTGTCCTTCATTGGCTGTCAGAACGTTTCCCATAATCACTTCTTCCACGAGGCCTTTGTCGATTCCGGCTCTTTCGATTGCCGCTTTGATAGCAAAACTTCCAAGTTGTGTGGCCGGAACGGACTTAAACGCGCCCATAAAACTTCCGATGGCAGTACGTGCAGAACTAACAATTACAACTTCCCGGATTTCAGCCATGATGTTGTCCTCATTTTGTTAGGTTATAAATAAGAAAGTTAATCTAATTATTTTTAAAATGCTTTTCAATATATCTCTGCTAACTGCAACCGTCTGATTTTTTTGAGTTTTTCTATAGTTATTACCGGTTGTATAACAAAGAATGCGTTAATCTCAACCGCCATTCTCGTTTTGCTGGAAATCATCGTACGCTGCGATAATTTTCCGCACCAGCTCGTGCCGTACCACGTCTTCTTTATCAGTAAAAACAAAGGCGATTCCTTTGATCCCTTCCAGAACCCGAATACTGCTAATAAGTCCGGACTTTTTTTTGTCCGGCAGATCAATCTGTGTAATATCACCTGTAATTACCGCTTTGGCATTAATGCCAAGCCTGGTCAAAAACATTTTCATCTGAGTAAAGGTTGAGTTCTGGGCTTCGTCCAGAATAATAAACGCATTGTTCAGTGTTCTGCCGCGCATGTAAGCCAATGGCAATATTTCGATTACTTCCTGGTCGAAATACCGCCGTAGCTTTTCCGCGGGAATCATATCTTCCAGCGCGTCGTAAAGCGGTTTAAGGTAGGGATCGATTTTTTCGCGAAAATCTCCCGGCAAATATCCCAGACTTTCGCCTGCTTCCACAGCCGGTCGGGCAAGAATTATTTTTTTTACCCGATTTTGATTGAGATATGAAACCCCCATGGCCGTGGCTAAATAGGTTTTACCCGTACCTGCCGGCCCGATGGCAAACACAATATCGTTTTTTTGTATGGCTTTAAGGAGTTTATTCTGACCTTCGGATCGAGGTCTGATGAGATTTGTTTCTAACTGAATGGAACTATTTTTGAATATGTCGGCTTTTGATTGAACGCCGGTTTTTGTTTCGGCCTCCAACTTTTGCAGGAAAAGAGCGGTTTGGATATCCGGAATGGCAATCTCACCCTTTGTTTTAAACGACCGAATTAGTTCTTTGATGGTTTTGTCCAAAATATCAAGTTCGGATTCTTCCGCTAAAATCTTAATGAGATGCCCACGGACGATAATTCGGCAATGACACTGTTCTTCCAAAAAACGGAGATTTCTTTCGTCACGTCCCCAGAAAAGTCTGGGGTCCACCTGATCAGGGAGCGCTATTTTTCTTTCAGCAATATTTTTCATAGACCGGAAAAATAAAAAAGCTTCTGATTGAACCACAATCAGAAGCTTTAAAATTGTTTTTCATTTTAGAGATTAACGAGCAATTTTTAATACCTGGAACGGATAAATCATATTAGGATCTGAGATCACGTCCTTGTTCGCTTCATACAGTTTCTGCCATTTGAAAGGACTGCCGTACACATTGGAGTATCCGGCAATTTTGGACAGGAACTCGCCTTTTTCAACCAGATGTTCATTAGGTCCAACCACCCGCGGAATTGCAAATACCTGATTGGGGTAAATCAGATCGGGATTTTTAATCTGATCGCGGTTAGCCGTATAGATACGCATCCAGGCGTAAGGATTGCCGTAAATATCTTCTTTGGCCGCAATTTTCCAGAGATAATCGCCGCGCATTACGGTGTAAGACGGAGGCACAGCAGCTTCGCCTTTTTCCTTTGCCTGGCTGATTATACTTTCGATTTGATTAATAAGCTGGGCATTTTCTGCGGTACCGGCAAAAGGATCTTTTTTCAATTCTTCCAGTTTGGCTTGCAATTCGTCCACTTCGTTTAATTTACTGTAAATATCTTCCGGAGAAAGGCTTGCCATTCCGGAGGCATCGTTTTTAAGCAGACTTAATTTTTCCTGGTAAGCCTGGTATCCAGACTGATCGGTAGATCCCAACTGATAGATGGCATCCCATTCGGCATCGATCTGAGCTTGTAAATCATCCAGTTGTTTTTTCAGCTCTTCAATTT
>CAZJNP010000193.1:0-5827 GCA_964547355.1 uncultured Calditrichaceae bacterium | reverse complement strand
ATTACCCACACCTTATAAATAACCTAACAATCGGAGGGGATATGAAGAAATTATATTCCATTATTATAATGTGCTTTTTTATAACCGCGCTCCAGGCCGGTGTTATTAAGGAAAGCAAAACCAAAGTCTCTTTCGGCAACTTTGGAACGTTATCAACTAAAACCACCGTCCAACTGGAAGGTCTGCAAAAACGTTCGGAAACACAAAAGAAGTTTGAGAGCGACAGCTTCATGGGCGAGATGATGGGGGGGCTCATGGGCGGAAGCGGACAAAGCGGCGAAATCATTTCTTTAGAGAAGATGCAACGCATTCATCTGGATCATCCTCATAAGCGGTACAGTGTTTCCCCGATCGAAAAGATAAACTGGGATCAATTCGGCGGGGAAGAAGAAGCCGCGCAGCCCGGGGAAGAAAGGGAGCAGTCCGAAGATCATATTAAAATAATTCGCAGCGAGTTTAAAGTGACGGATACCGGTCAACAGAAAAAGATCAACCGTTTTCCATGCCACAAGTATCAAATTACCTGGGTCACGGAATGGCTGAATACGGAAACAGGAGAAAAGGGAAAAGACAGTCTGGTTTCCGTTGTGTGGACCACAACCGCGGATAAGGAGTTAAAAAAGGCACTGGAGGAAGAAAAAAAGTTTAACAAGCTTTACATGGAAAAGATTGGCCTTTCGATGGATGAGATGCAAAGTGAAATGCTGGGTACGCAATGGATGAATATGTTCCGGGCAATGGACAAAGGGGCAAGCGCTCCGGAAATAGCCGATCAGGAGGAATTAAAGGAATTAGCCAAAATCAAAGGCTATCCCATCGTTACGGACGGTAAATTCTTTATTAGTTCCAACAAAAAGAAAATGGAACCGGAAGAGGAACAGCAGGAAGAAGAAACTGAAATAACGGATGTGGGAGGCCTGTTCGGCGGTTTCGTTAAAAAAGCGCTTGAAAAGAAAATGAAGAAAAAGAAGAAACCGCAAAAAAGCAAAGGCTTACAGCCAAACTTTAGTTTTTATACCGAGCTGGTGAATTTGCGTACTGGCGCAGTGGACCCGGTGGTGTTTGAAATCCCAAAAGGATATAAACAATTAGAGAAGTAGAACGGCACGGTTCCGAACGGGAGCGAAGAAATAAAAGATTGCACCCGTTACCGTTCCGAAGGAACAGACGGAGCATGTTCGCGTTCGGTTTTTTGTACTATTGACGGGGAAAATGCAGGAGATTCTGTTTTCCGGCGGTAAAGCCGTTTAACAGAAAACTGTGGAATAAAACTACCCAGCCCCTGGTTGCAGTTGCGGCACATGTCGATGCTTTTGCGGTCGGTGGCCAACCGGGTGCGGAAGCGCTCGAAGGCCGGCCCGCGCCAGATGCGGTTAAAGTCGCTGATGTGGTTAATGTTGCCCATGATGTATGCGCCGTTTTTATCGAAGCAGCAAGGGACCACGCTGCCGTCCCAATTGATTAACGTGGATAGCCATGGCCTGGGGCAGGATTTTTTTTGGCTGTTTTTTACTTCCAGGTGTTTTCCGTCGAATTCGTAACGGCGGTATTTTGGATTTTCCGGTAACCACTCCAGTGCTTCCTGTTCGGAGCGCACTTCAATATTCTTCAGTAACAGACGATCCACCCCAACCTCTTTTGCCAGTTTTCTGATGGCTGGGATTTCCTTTTCATTATGCTTCATGACCAGAAATTGCCAGGCGATCAGGGGCGTTCTGGATTTTAATTTGCGCTTGAGGGCCATAAAACGTTTGGAGCCTTCTACTACTTTTTCCAGCGAGCCATTGACCCGGTATTTTTCATAGCTTTGCTGAGTCACACCATCGATTGAGACAATCATGCTGTCGAGTCCGGATTCTATGGTGGCAACGATGGTTTCTTCGTCAAAATAATGGGCGTTGGTACTGGTGGTGCAGTAAATCTTTTTTTCTTTAGCCAAGCGTACGAATTTTAGAAAATCTTTATTAAGATAAGGCTCGCCTTGATGGTAAAGTAGCAGGAAAAAAATATCATCTCCCATCTGGTCGAGAATATTGCGAAACGTTTCCAGGCTCATTTTACCGCGTACCCTCTTCATTTCTCCATTGCCGGTAGTGCAGAGAGGGCATTTCAGGTTGCAAAGATTGGTCGGTTCGATCGTTAAAATGGGCGGCCGGCCCCAGAGGATGTTTTTTTGCAGCAGAGCGGAAAGCAGAAAAGAGCTTCCGGTTTTAAGCAAATTGACTGCGCGCCGCAGGGTCAGCGAAGCGATCAGACGGTCAAATAATAATTCGTTATTAAAAAGCATCGATCGTGTTTTTTCTGAATTTGAATTAATGAGTCTGTCAGGGCAAAAGATAAACTAAATCCTAAAAATTTGCAAAACAATGTGGCAAGCCGGGAAAGACGAACTTAAAACTTTTGCGGACGTTTCTGTTGTAATTAAATCCTGCATGTTCTAAATTGTCAAACTTTAATAGTCAACGAACAGTTAGCTTGAATTTACGGGCAGATGTGGAATGATGGATTGGATTTTGTGGATATTTATTGTATTGACCGTGGGTTATTTTACGGTATTGATTTTAGTGCTTATTTCATTTTTCAGGATAAAAACCGCCGCATCTCCATCGCGACCGATGATTTCTGTAGTGATCGCCGCAAAAAACGAAAGCCGGCGTTTGATGCCCTTACTCCAGTCGCTGGAAAATCTGGATTATCCCCGGGAGCAATATGAAGTGATTCTTGTGGACGACGCTTCCACCGACGATACGCCCGCCATTCTGAAATCGGCTGCCCAAAAGCATGATAATTGGCGTTTTTTAAGGATTGAGCAGCAAAGCGATAAATTTCACGCCAAAAAAACCGCCCTCGCCAAAGGTGTACGGGAGGCTATGGGCGAACTGATTTTTGTAACGGACGCCGACTGCCGCGTTCCCGAACAGTGGTTAACCCGCATGAGCGCACAGTTTGACGAAAAAACAGCCATGGTGCTGGGGTATTCTCCTCTTGAAAGCGGGACCGGTTTTCTGGACAAGTGGCTAAAGTTCGACAACCTGTTTTCCGCCATTACGGTAATGGCACCTACGGTCTGGGGGTTTCCCATCAGCAGCGTGGGACGCAATATGGCTTTCCGAAAGTCCGCCTATGAGCAGATCGGCGGGTACGAATCCTTGACCCGGTTTAAAAGTGGTGACGATATTCACCTAACCGAAAGAATGCGCGACCAACGGGTAGGGAAAATTAAAGCCTGCGTGCATCCGGACACCTTTGTCTATACCCAACCGCCGGAAAATGGAAGGGAAATTATTTTTCAGCAGATCAGAAAGAACAGCAAAATCCTCGACAAAAGTCCCGTAACGGCCGGGTTTTCCGTTTTGCTGTTTATGGCGTATCTGCTTTTTTATGCTTTGCCGCTGTTTGACAGCCGCTACTTAACGTTGTGGGGGGTGGTTCTTGTTGGGAAGTTCTTGTTGGAATTCATCGATCTGACCATCGCCGCGAGAATTTTTCGGGTAACGGAATTGATCCCCTGGCTGCCGTTGTTTCAGATTGTGTACCCTTTTTATGTCATGGTGCTCGGATTGATCGGTTTTTTACATTTATATCGCTGGAAATAGGATTCGCATGGTTGCCTATATTAAAGAACGCATTTCGTTCATCTTTAAATATATGGTCGGTTTTTTTCTTATGGCCTGGCTGCTGCACCGTTTTGATCTGGCTAGAATCGTCCAGGCCCTGACCGATCTTTCGCTTTCCACTTTGGCGGTTATCTTTTTGTTTTCCGCAGTGAATCTGTTTGTTCAGTTCAGACGCTGGCGTTTTTTGGTGCAGACCCACAGTGCTTCTTTTAATGACCAAGATTTGATTCCGGCCTTTTTTGCCGGATTTGCCCTGCGCCTGATGATTCCGGGCGGGCATGCCGAAATTTCCAAAATCTTTCTGCTGCCCGGTAAAAAAAGCGGCAAGGTGATGGCATTTGGCTGGGAGAAATATTTTGAATCGCTGATTAAATTTTTTCTGGTGCTCATTGCTCTGCCCCTGGCCTTCGATCTGCCAAACTGGATTTCCTGGAGCGCGGGGCTCGTTCTATTGGTACTGCTTTATTTTTTACCGCGTCTGATGCGCCACCGATGGCTGAAGCGTTTCCAGGAGAAAGAAGTGGATTACCAGGCCTTGTTTCGGCGCATAGCCGTTTATACGGGGCTGATGTTTTTTTGTATGGTCGTTCAATATTACGCCTTGCTCACAGACAGCGCAGCGGTGGAAATTAGCGTGGTGGTGCTGACGGTGATCTTCATCTGGGGCTCGGGGCTTATTCCCATTTCGGTTTCCGGGTTGGGCGTGCGTGAAAATGTGGCGGTTTATTTTTTGTCCCGGCACGGTGTGGCCGCGCCTTTGGCAGCTGGCGGCGCGTTTTTTATTTTTGCGGTTAATGTGCTTGTGCCTGCGGTGGTGGGATTGATTTTTATTCTGCGCCGCAGAAGACAGCTTCAGGTGGAAGGCCGGCGTTTTAAACGCCAGGCCACAGTATATTTCAAAAAAAGAAAATCCAATAAACAGCGGTAACACATTCGATGGTTAAATGGTTAGATAAGCTTACTCTGACGGTGGTTCCTCTTCGGTCAATCATAAAATCGATCTTTATTTTTAAGATTCGTTACACGCCTAAACGGTTGTGGAACCTGATCCGGATTATTGCATCCATGCAGGCGACCCGCCTATTGCGCCGCCCGGTGGTTTGGGGCTATCCGCCCATTTTGATGATTGAGCCGACCAATATCTGTAACCTCAAATGTCCCATGTGTCCGGCGGTGGTAGGCAAACGGGTACTGAAAAAAGGACAGTTAAAGCTGGAAAATTTCAAGAAAGTCCTGGATGAAATCGGGGAGTACGTTATTCAGTTGCAATTGTGGAATCAGGGAGAGCCCTTCCTTAACAAGTATTTCCTGGAGATGATCCGCTACGCCAAATCGAAAGGCGTGATGACCATTACTTCCACTAACGGCCATTTTATCGAGAGCGATGAAAAGGCGGAGGAAATTATTCGCAGCGGTCTGGATCAATTGATTTTGTCCATGGACGGGACCAATCAGGAAACTTACGAAAAATACCGCATCGGCGGTGACTACCAGCGTGTGATTGATAATTTAGGCCGACTGGCGCGCGCCAAACAACGTTTGAAAAGTAAACGTCCGCTGATAGAGCTTCAGTTCATCGTTTTCAAACACAACCAGGACGAAATCGATGCCATAATAGAATTGGCAAAGGAGTATCGCATCGACCGGTTGTCATTCAAAACGGCCATGGTTTATACGCCGGATCAGGCGGAAATGTATCTGGCGGTAGATCAAAAAGAAAAACTCTACGCAGTAGAAGATGGGAAAGTAAAAAGGAAACAGCGTGTGCCCAACTGGTGCAAACGACTGTGGCTGAATTCCACCGTCAACTGGGACGGTACGGTGGTGCCCTGCTGCTTTGACGTGGATTCCGATTATGTTTTTGGCGAGTTGTTTACTAACGGAAACTCCTTTAAACGTATCTGGAAAAATAAAAAATACATGGCCTTTCGGCGCGCCGTGCTTCGGAACCGCCAGGCCATTGAGATGTGCAATAACTGCACTGAAGGCATGCCCGAACCTTACGCCAGGATCATTGAGCTGGAAGATTTGCTTAAGAAAGAATAATTATTTCCTTTCGCTCCGGTAACATCCCCTCGACGAAAAAAACCAAATATCATGATTTCTGTAAAACAGCATGTTATTTTGGGTTTGATAAATATAAAAAAAATCGTATATTTTCTACCATCATTCTACACTATTTATAATACAATGAAAAAAAGAAACTGGAT
>CAZJNP010000192.1:0-5844 GCA_964547355.1 uncultured Calditrichaceae bacterium | reverse complement strand
CAATAAAGTGCAATATACCCGGTTCGACTGGCAGATTCTTCAAACGGAACATTTCGACATTTATTATTATCCTGAAATGGTGGCTCTGGCCGAAAAAGGCGCCGCATTAGCCGAAGAAAGCTACCGCGTTCTTCAGAGTAAATTTAATCACTCTGTTTTGCGCCGCATCCCGTTAATCTTTTATTCCACGCATCTGCATTTTGAACAGACCAACATCACGCCCGGTTTCATTCCAGAGGGCGTCGGCGGCTTTTTTGAATTCTTTAAGGGCCGGGTGGTCATTCCCGGAAACGGCGATTTGAACCAGTTCAGGCACGTCATCCGGCACGAACTGGTGCATGTGTTTATGCACGATAAACTGAGCACCATTTCCCAGCGCTACGACCGGATCAACATGCCCTACCCTCCCCTGTGGTTTGTGGAAGGATTGGCTGAATTCTGGTCCACGCAATGGGACGCCAAAGCGGAAATGGTGCTCAAAGACGCGGTGATGAACAATTATATTGTGGGATTAAAAGAGATGTACCGCATCAACGGTACGTTTACCATGTACAAAGTCGGGCAGAATCTGATGATGTACATCGCCCGCACGTACGGACAGGATAAAGTTTTAGCCTTGCTGGAAAATTTATGGCGATTTAATTCTTTTGCAGAATGCTTCAAATATGTCTTGGGCGAAGATTATCAACAATTTGATCAAAAATACCTTTATTTCTTAAAGAAAAAATATTACCCCTTGTTAAAAGATCAACAATACAGCACAATTGCCGACGCTACGATTGTACGCGACGGCTACAATTTTAAACCCTGTTATTACCGCCAGGACGGCCAGGATTATGTGGTGTTTGTTGGCAACCGCACCGGCTATGCTTCCATCTATCTGAAGCCGTTAACGCCCATATCCGGCAAGCAAAAAGAAAAAGTTGAAACACTGATCAAGGGTGAAGCATCGTCTGATTTTGAAGCGTTTCACATTTTTGATTCCAAAATCTCTGTTAACCGCGAAGGAATACTTGCGTTTTCGGCTAAAAGCGGCGAAACAGATGCCCTGTATCTGTACGACATACCAAACAGAAAAACGATTTCCCGTTATCTGTTCAAGAACATTGTGGCTATTTACTCTCCGGCCTGGTCGCCGGACGGTCGTGCCGTCGTCTTTAGTGGGCTGGATAAATCCGGTAAAAATGATCTTTATCTGCTCCATTTGGCTGACTCCACCTTAAACCAGTTGACCGATGATTTTTATGTAGATCAGGACCCGGTGTTTTCACCGGACGGAAAATTTATCGCCTTCAGCTCCGACCGCACCGATTACGGCCCACAGGGCGCGAAAAATCTCTTCTTAATAAATATTCATAACGGCCGCATATTTTATCTGACCTATGGCCCGGAGCAGGATACCGCACCGATGTTCGCGCCGGACGGCAGCGCCATAGCCTTCACCTCTGATCGTTCCGGCACCAATAACATTTACATCCTGAACAATCCTTTGAAGCAAATATTACAACATCAACCGGCTGAGTTCAGGCAGGTCTCAAATTTTGTCGGTTCGGCTTTCGATCCCTGCTGGACGCGCGATGGTCATCTGCTTTACGGCGCTTTCGAAAACGGTCGTTTTCAGATTCGTCTAAAGACAGATGTTCATTCGGATACTTTGCCTGACATTCGCCAACCCATTCTCCCCCTGAGCGGGCGCCCCTGGACCATTCCTGAAATTGAATCCAGACGCGTCGAATCCCGTAAGCCATACATTAAAAAATTCGATCTGGATTTTGCCCAGGCGCAGCTTTCGCAGGACCCCATCTTTGGCACCAACGGCGGCGCTCAGTTCGCATTTACCGATATGTTAAGCAACGATCAATACTATCTGCTCATTTACAACAACGCCCAGACTGCCAGCGATTTCTGGAAGAGCTTTAATTTTATGGTCACTAAAGTGTCTCTGGAAAAACGCATTAATTACGCCCTGGGGCTCTATCGTTTCGCCGGATATTATTACAATCCCGCCGATGCCTATTATTATGAAGAAAGCGTAGGCGCCATCGCCACCATCAGCTATCCGTTTTCTCAGTTCAGCCGCCTTTCCTTTAGCCAGAATTTTTCCTATTCGGATAAGGATTGGTTTTTTTCCAAAAGGCGCCAGGCCTATTTGAATTCCAGTTATATCTCCTATGTTTTTGACAACGCGCTATACGGCCCCACCGGTCCCATGGACGGTCAGCGCATGAATATCACTTTCGGTAATACGTATGATTTTTATTTTTCACGGGTCAATTATCTGACCGGCATGATCGACCTGAGAAAATACTTCCGTCTGTCTCTGCGCAATGCTTATGCCGTGCGCCTTTTTTATCTGTTCAGCGAAGGAACGGAAGCCCGGCAGTTTTATTTCGGCGGCAGTTGGGACCTGCGCCTCTATCCGCGCTGGCGCATGCACGGCCGGCGTATTTTTCTGCTCAGTCAGGAATTGCGTTTCCCTCTGATCGATCAACTGGGAGTGCGCTTTCCCATCGGCACCATTTCTTTTAACAGCATCCGGGGCGCGCTGTTCATAGACGCCGGCAATGCCTGGAACGAAGCCTGGGAAGGCTTAAAAGGCAGTTTCGGGCTGGGAATCCGCATGCGGCTGGGTGGCTTTCTGGTGTTGCGCTACGACATCGGCCGCAGAACAGATTTTAAATCCATTTCCGGCAATACTTATTCACAATTCTTTTTCGGGTGGGATTTCTGATGGATACAAAAGGAAAATACAAAAACATGGTGTTAATCGGGCTTCTGGCGATTGTTTTCACTTCCTGCCAGAAACCGGTTCTGAACGTGAGAAATCTTCACGCGCCGGTTTTGATTTCCACTGAAAATGTAAACTTTTACCGGAATAATTTCCTGCCCGTAGTGCTTACTGATTCCTTAACATGGATAAAAAACATCTCGCTGAACAGCACCACCACGTCCACACTGTGCCTGGTAGGCAGCAATCTGGTGTTCAGTACCCATAACGGATTTCTTTATTCCCTGGACGGAAAAACGCTGAACGATAAACATGATCTTCGGGTCGGTAAGTGGATGACCAGCGCGCCGACCATTTCCAACGGAATTGCTTTCGTGGCCAGTTCGACCGGAAAGTACGGTTTGATCGCTTACGATCTATTCCGGGGCAAAGTGCTCTGGAAGGAATATGGCGGGTTATCGGACGGTGCACCCTTCGTTTTTGACGCTTTTGTCTATCATCTTACCAGCGATGGGAGCATTCTGATGATTGATAAACACAGCGGAAAAACGGTTAAGGAACTCTTTTTGGGACATGCGCCTGTGGGTAGTATTGCCGGTAATGCTAAAACTCTGTTTGTTGCCTGCAAAGACGGCCATGTTCTTTCTTTTGATCTGAAAACATCCGGGCAAATCTGGAGTTTTGATATGGACGGCGCCGTCTATAGCTCTCCGATTTTGGTGAACGATTCTATCGTTGTGGTAGGTAATTACTCCGGCAAACTGATGGCCTTCAGCGCGCAGACCGGGAGAATTTTCTGGCAACGCACCATGACAGGAAATATACAAAATCCGCTGTCTGCTGATCAGGAGCGTATCTATGTATCCACCACCGACGGGCGGGTGCGCGCCCTGTCCGCAAAGAATGGTGCCGAGTTCTGGACATATACGGCGGAAAGTCCGCCCTGTGTGCCCATGCTGGTTACCAAAGAGAAAATCTGGATCAGTACCGGACGCAGATGGCTGCATATCCTTGACAAAAGCAGCGGTAAGGAAATCAGGGGCGTTCTTTTACCGGGCCGGCCTTCCTCAATGCCTGCCGCGATGGAAAACAAAATCTTTATTGGGATTGATTTTCGTAAACTTGCGGTGTATGAGGTCATTCGTGATTAGAAAAAAAATCCATTTGACTCTGGGAGTTGTTATTTTTTGGTTATGTACTCTAATGGTTAATACCGTTACGGCACAAGAACATGCTGATTCCAGCGCTTTTTTGCTCTCACAGGACAGCGTGGTATGGCAGGTCACAGTGGCCGACACTGCGCTGACTGTGCCGCCGGACAGCCTCATTCCCCTGCCGGCCGGGAATTATTTACTCAAGCTGAGGCCGATCAACGACCATCTCTGGCAGCGCAAAGGTTTTCAGATGCGGGCAGAACTTTATGCAGGGGATACGCTTAAAATCGCGGCGCCCAAGGTTACGCTTCCTGCATTCCCCCTTCGTTCTTACAAAATTAACCCTCACCCTATGCGCAATTTCTGGGCTAAAGTACGATTCAGGAATACGCGTCAGTACTCCAAGCCTGTTTTGCTATCCACGGCCGTGCTGACCAACTGGCTGGCCTTTTATTTGAAACGGAAAGCGGACGACAATTACCGCAAGTACCAGCAAACATCCGGTTTATCCGAGATGAAGAATTTTTATGACAAAACCCGACAGCTTGATCTTTATTCCAATATTTCCCTCAGCGTCTCGGCAGCCTCCCTGTTGTCATTTTTTTATCTAATCATTGAGGAGTAAAACCTCGTACCGGATTTATTCTTCTGTCTCTTTTTTTATCGTTTTCGCACCTTCGCCCGCATAAATCCGCTGAGATGCAGCCGCGCATCCGTGTTGGGATTGTAATCTTCCCGGTCGGTGTAAATGACATCGCCCTGACCATTCACCCAGCGAAAACGCCATTGATTACTGCCGGTTTCCACCTGTTTGGTAAAGGGATTAACGTATTCAGCCTGCCCGGTGAGGGTAAGAAAAAAATCGTGGTTGATTTCGGCGTTTACCTTTTGGCGATGGGCAGTCATCTCCCGTTCGATGCGCTGCATCTCCTGTAAGGTTTGATTCATGATGCCGCCGCGGATCATTTGCCCGCGGATTTCTTCCGACAGCCAGCTCTGATTGACAATCACCGATGTGCGTATTTCCTTAAAAATAGGCTCCCATTGCTTTAGCTGGCCGACCGGCGCGTGAATAAAAAAAGTTTCCTTATTGCCCCACATGCCGGCGCCGGCCTGCCCCCAGTTCTCCACCACAGCCAGCATACGTTCTTCATATTGTTGCCCGTTTTCGGTGTACGTATAACCGATGATGGCCGCATCATAACTGAAGTCGATCATCGGCTGGATGATGCGGGCCATGCGCAGGTGGTGCTGAGCCAAACGCGGCAGTTTCTTTTGCGATAGAATTTGCACATTGGCGGCCGAAGGATGGGCGTAAGGAAAAGCAATCTGCATAATGAACTGCTCGGCGGACATGACCGGATACACGGTCATGCCGTTGTAGTTGCTGCCGGGCGGAAACAGCCCCATCTGTCCGGCCGGAGAACGGCGCATGTCGAAAAAGAGCACATCGGGCAACCAGCGCAGCATAACCGTGCCCGGCCCATCCTTTTTAACGGTAAAATCCAACTTGGCGGCAATGGATTGCGCCGCGCCGCCCTGCGCCGTGGGATTAACACGAAATATGCCGCCTTCGGTTTGCCAGCCCTGCGGGACCAACAGCGTAAAAGCCCGTTCGTTGGGTTCCGCGACCCGCTGGAAGAACAGCGGCGCTTTATGTTGAGCAAAGCTGTAAATTAACGGTAAAAACAACACCATTAAAAAAACTTTAAACATAAAATAGCTCCTTTAATAAATTCGCACCCTAAGACGCCAAACCGCACAAGATTAGGTAATAAAGATAAGATCTTAAGTTCGAAGTGCCTAAATTTCTTTTTAAAGTAAGATGAAAAGTTTTTCAAAATTCAACTTCGCGTCAAAGCGCCTTTGCGTGAAAATGCCAAACCGGATTTACCGTTTTAACGCAGTAGTAACATCTTTTTCGCTTCCACATTGTTATTGGTTTGCAGTTGATACCAGTAC